>DASYKU010000069.1 GCA_035995165.1 Mycobacteriales bacterium | reverse complement strand
TCCGGAGCCCTACGGCGTCGTGCGCAACCCAGCGGCGTTCGCCGGGATCCCCCTCACCGGCGACCTCGGTGACCAGCAGGCGGCCACCGTCGGGCAGGTGTGCTTCGCGCCCGGCGAGGCGAAGAACACCTACGGCACCGGCAACTTCATGCTGCTGAACACCGGCACCGAGCTGGTCCGGTCGAACAGCGGCCTGCTGTCGACGGTCTGCTACAAGTTCGGCGACCAGGACGTGGTGTACGCGTTGGAGGGGTCGATCGCGGTCACCGGTTCGGCCGTGCAGTGGCTGCGCGACCAGCTGGGGATCATCCGCGGCGCGGAGGAGTCCGAGACGCTGGCCCGGTCGGTCGAGGACAACGGCGGGGTCTACTTCGTGCCGGCGTTCTCCGGCCTGTTCGCGCCGTACTGGCGCTCGGACGCGCGGGGCGCGATCGTCGGGCTGTCCCGGTTCAACACCAGCGCGCACATCGCCCGGGCCACGCTGGAGGCGATCTGCTACCAGTCCCGCGACGTCGTGGACGCGATGGCCAAGGACTCCGGGGTGGACCTGGACGTGCTCAAGGTCGACGGCGGCATCACCGCCAACAACCTGTGCATGCAGATCCAGGCCGACGTCCTCGGCGTCCCGGTGAGCAAGCCGGTCGTGGCCGAGACCACCGCGCTGGGCGCGGCGTACGCGGCCGGGCTCGCGGTCGGGTTCTGGAACAACACCGACGAACTGCGCGAGAACTGGAACGAGGACAAGCGGTGGACCCCGAACTGGTCGGATGATCAGCGCCAGGCGGGGTACGCGGGATGGCAGAAGGCCGTCCAGCGCACACTGGACTGGGTGGAGGTCGACTGACCTCTCTCGGGGAGGCACACCGTGGGAACAGCCGCCGCACTTTCGCCCCAGGCCCGGGCCGATGCCCTCGACCGGATGGGGCAGATCGAGCTCGACGTGCTGGTCATCGGAGGCGGGGTGGTGGGGGCCGGCAGCGCGCTGGACGCCGCCACCCGCGGCCTGCGGGTCGGCCTGGTCGACGGACGCGACCTGGCCAGCGGTACCTCCAGCCGGTCCAGCAAGCTGCTGCACGGCGGCCTGCGATACCTCGAGATGCTCGATTTCGGGTTGGTGCACGAGGCGTTGCGGGAGCGCGGGCTCATCATCGGTGAGCTCGCGCCCCACCTCGCCCGGGCGCTGCCATTCCTCTACCCGCTGCAGCACCGGGTCTGGGAACGGCCGTACGTGGGCTCCGGGATCTTGCTCTACGACATCATGGCGGCGGCGTCGCCGGCCGGGGTGCGCGGCCGGCTGCCCCGGCACAAGCACTTCAGCCGGCGGGGCGCGCTGAAGATCGCGCCGTCGCTGCGCAAGGACGCGCTCATCGGCGCCGTGCGTTACTACGACGGTCAGGTCGACGACGCCCGGCACACGATGAACATCGCCCGGACGGCGGCGCATTTCGGGGCGCTGATCGCGACCCGGTCGCGGGTGGTCGGGTTCCTGCGCGAGGGCGAGCGGGTCACCGGCGCCCTGGTCCGGGACCTGGAGAGCGACCGTACGGTCGAGGTGCACGCCCGTCAGGTGATCAACGCCACCGGCGTGTGGACGGACGAGACGCAGGCGCTGGTCGCGGCCCGCGGGCAGTTCCACGTCCGGGCGTCCAAGGGCGTGCACCTGGTCGTGCCGAAGGACCGGATCCACTCCGACGCGGCGCTGATCCTGCGTACCGAGAAGAGCGTGCTGTTCGTGATCCCGTGGGGCCGGCACTGGATCATCGGCACCACCGACACCGACTGGGAGCTGGACAAGGCCCACCCGGCGGCCACCGCGGCCGACATCGACTACATCCTCGACCACGTCAACGCCGTGCTCACCACGCCGTTGACGACCGAGGACGTCGAGGGGGTGTACGCGGGGCTGCGGCCGCTGCTGTCCGGCGAGTCGGAGTCGACCTCGCAGCTGTCCCGCGAGCACGTGGTCGCGCACGCCGCGCCGGGGCTGGTCGTGGTCGCCGGCGGGAAGTACACGACGTACCGGGTGATGGCCAAGGACGCCGTCGACGCGGTCGCGCACGGGCTGGACGAGAAGGTGCCCGAGTGCGTCACCGACCGGGTCCCGCTGGTCGGCGCCGAGGGGTACGCGGCGGCCTGGAACCGGCGTGCCCTGACCGCGCAGTCCTCCGGCCTGCACGTGGCCCGCATCGAGCACCTGCTCGGGCGCTACGGCACGCTGCTGGACGAGATCCTGGAGTTGATCAAGGACGACAAGTCGCTCGGCGAGCCGCTGCTCGGCGCCGAGGACTACCTGCGGGTCGAGGTCGTGTACGCGTGCTCGCACGAGGGCGCCCGGCACCTGGACGACGTGCTGGCCCGCCGGACCCGGATCTCGATCGAGACCTGGGACCGCGGGGCCCGGGCCGCGCCGGTCGCGGCCGAGCTGATGGCCGGCGTGCTGGGCTGGGACGAGGCCCAGACCGAGAAGGAGATCAGCGCGTACCGGGCCCGGGTGGACGCGGAGATCCGCTCCCAGCACGAGCCCGACGACGAGACCGCCGACGCGGTCCGCCTCAAGGCCCCCGAGATCGTCCCGCTCGACCGCTAGTACGGTGCCGCGGTGACCTTCGACCGCGTTGTCCTGATCTTCAACCCGCAGAGCACGGGCGACGCCGAGAAGAAGGCCGGCGAACTGCGGGACGAGCTGGCGTCGCGGGTCCCGGACCTGCCGGTCGAGCTGCTGCCGACCGAGCGGGCCGGGCACGCCCGGGAGCTGGCCCGCGACGCCGCCGCGACCGGGGCGCCGCTGGTCGTCTCGGTCAGCGGCGACGGCGGCTACAGCGAGGTCGTGGACGGGCTGATGCAGGCCGGCAACGACCAGGTGGTCGCGGCCGTGCTGGCGGCCGGCAACGCCAACGACCACCGCCGGGCCACCCGGGAGCAGCCGCTCGCGGACGCGATCGTGGCCGGCGAGGTGACCCGGATGGACCTGCTCCGGCTGACCACTGGCGACGACATCCAGTGGGCCCACTCCTACATCGGGCTCGGGCTGACCCCGGTCGTCGCGATCGACCTGGAGAAGGGCGGCAAGGGCTCGCTGCGGGAGATCGTCTCGGTGGTCCGGACGTTCGCTCGCTTCCGTCCGTTCGCGCTGGACCTCTCCGACGGCGGGCGGGTCCGGCTGGACAGCCTGGTCTTCGCCAACATCGACCAGATGGCCAAGTTCGCCACGCTGAGCGAGGACGGCGACCCCGACGACGGCCTGTTCGAGGTGATCACGATCCCGCACACGGCGAAGTGGAAGGTGCTGCTGACCGCGCTGCGGGCGGTCACCCGCGGCCTCGGCGACCAGCCGACCGCCCGGTCCTACCGGTTCCGTACGGTCAGCCCGACGCCCCTGCAGGTCGACGGCGAGGTCATCGAGGTCGCCGCCGGCACGTCCGTCGCCGTCGAGATGGCCGCCGCCGCCCTCACCGAACTCCGCTAGGTCGAGGCCTCCTCGGCGGTCTCGACGTCACCGGGACGCGCGGTCGGCGGCCGCGCTTCCGGTTCGGGGGCGGGCGAGCGGATGGGGAGCGCGCCGAGGGCGGCGGACGCGATCGCCGCGACCAGCATCACGTAGAAGATCTGCGGGTAGTCGCTGATGCCGACGATGATCCCGCCGAGCGGCCCGCCGAGCGCGACGCCGAGGTCCCAGAACGAGGTGAACGTGCCGATCGCGCCGCCCTGCTGGGACGGCGCGGTCTGGTTGATCACGATCAGCGCCAGCGCGGGGAACAGCAGCGACAGCCCGGAGCCCATGACGAACCCGCCGACCACGGCGACGGCCAGGTTCGGCGCCATCGCGACCAGCAGCAGCCCGACCGCCTCGACCAGCCCGGACCAGAACGCGACCCGCCGCGGCCCGAACCGGTCCGGCCAGTTGCCGAGCACCAGCCGCACCCCGACGTACGCGATCCCGTACGCGTTGAAGGCCGCGATGCCGCCCGCGATCCCCTTGTGGGACAGGTGCAGCGCGACGAACGCGGCCAGCGCGCCGTAGCCGAGCGAGGCCAGCGACAGCGCGATTCCCGGCACCACGGCCCCGCGCGGAACGAGGACCGGCTTGGCCGCCCCGCCCACCTGCGACGGCGGCGGGGTCGCGGCCGCGATCCCCAGCCCGATCAGCGGCATGACGATGCAGAACGACCAGACCGCGCCGTAGCCGATCCCGTCCCGCAGCAGCTCCCCGAACAGCGCGCCGAGCGTGATGCCCAGCCACATCGCGGTGCCGTAGAGCCCGACCACCCGGCCGCGCCGGGCCGGCGGGCAGATCGAGACCAGCCAGGCCGCGCCGGCGGTGTAGACCGCGGCCTCGCCGATGCCGTGCACCAGCCGGACCGGGACCAGCACCGCGACGTGCAGCGAGGCGAAGTAGAGGACGCCGGCCAGCGAGCAGGTGACCGCGCCGGCCATGAAGATCGGCTTGTAGCCGCGGCTGTCGGCCAGCCGGCCGGCGATCGGCCGGGCCACGATCGCCGCGACCGCGATGGTCGCCACCACGAAGCCGACTGCGAGGTTGCCGCCGCCGAGCTTGTCGGTGACGTAGAACGGCAGCGTCGCCAGCGAGGCGCCGACCGACAGCAGGCAGAAGAAGATCGTCCCGAACAACGGCAGGAACGGCCGGAAGAAGGCCAGGCCCGGCGAGCTCACCGCGGCGTCCACCCCTCGTCCACCACCGGCGTCATGTAGAAGAAGTGCGTCGGCAGGTGCAGGGCGAGACCCTCCCAGACCTCGGCCACCACCGCGGGCCCGGGGGTGGCGAAGGTGCCCGGCGGCGATTCCTCGACCCGGATCTCGGACCGGCCGCCGTCCAGCAGCCGGGCCGCGACGGCGAAGTCGCCGACCAGCGCGTGCCCGGGCGCGATCATCCGGGTCCGGCTGATGAGCGTGCCGTTGGCGGTCAGCTCGGCCAGGACGCCCTTGCCCAGCATCGAATACCACCAGTCGTACGGGTTGACGATCATCGCGTGCGCCGTCGCGCCGTTCTGCTCGATCTCGTTGCAGGCGGCCAGCACCCCGGCCACGAAGTCGCCCCGGTACGGCAGCCGGGTCAGGTCCGGGTGCTGGAGGATGCCGTGCTCGCTCAACGTCAGCGCCTGGTTCTCGGCCGTCGCCAGCCGGACCAGCAGCCGGTAGTCGATGAACTCGGCGAACGCCTCCGGGTCGTCGGCCAGCCCGTCCGGGATCCGGACCCAGGCCCGGACCGGGTGCAGACCCGCCGATGCCATCCCGGCGGTGAACGTGGCCTCCTGCCGCAGCTGGGCCTCGCTCACCCCGGCCGTCTCGGCCCGCGGCGGCCGGCGTTCCTGCCAGAACCTGGTGGTGTCGGTGTCCACCGGCCGGACCTTGAGCAGGTTCCGTACGGTCACCCGGGGACGTTCCTTGGTCGGCATGAAGGCTTCGGTGATCGTGTAGTCGAAGCTCACCCGAGCGCCGCCGGGATCGTCGGCGTACGCCTTGTGGAACGCCTGACCGGGGGACTCGTTCATCGGGGCGCCTCCGAGGGTCGCGGGGGAAGGGCGTGGCGCACCATCCGGTCGTAGTACGGCCGGTGGTGCTCGTAGTAGTCGCGCAGGTGACCGTCGAGCCGGACCGGGGGCGGGGGGCCGGCGACGAAGCCGGTGCTGCGGCCGGCGGCCACGTGCCACCGGGCGGTCCGCTCCCACTCCGGCCGGTCGCCCGCCTGCCAGCGCAGCGCGTCGGACCGGAACGGCAGCCCGACGGCCTCGCAGTAACCGGCCACCACGGACTCCGGGTACCGGACGAGCTGGTCGGAGTCGATCACCACCGGCGGCGTCCCGGTCAGCGACCGGGCCAGCTCGAAGACCAGCCACTGGTACTCGTAGCCGATGTCGGAGCAGGACGCGTCGGCCTTCACCGCGACGTGCGAGGCGATCGCCGCGGCCGGCTCCCGGACCACGAACGTGTGCGTGATCCCCGCGGCGAGCGATGGCGTCAGGTGGTCGGTGTAGCGGTGCTCGGTGGTGTCCTTGACGAACACCGCTCCGGGCAGCGACTTCGCGTAGTCCACGACGGCGGCGACGGACTCGAGCGTCGGACCGTCCGGAATGGACACCCGCCCGTCGTCGAGCAGCGAGACCAGCGGCTCGTGCAGCACGGTCACGTCGCCGCGCTCCATCATCATCCGTTCCAGCGCGGTCGAGCGGGATCGCGGGTGGGCCCACAGCCAGATCGGTGTCATCCCGACCAGGCCGTCGGGGTCCGGTCCCAGCGGTGCGCGCGCAGCTCCTCGACCAGGCCGGGCGCCAGCGGCGGCGCCTCCCCGGCGGCCAGGTTGGAGCGCACGTGCCCGGCGCTGCGCATGCCCGGGATCACCACGCTCACGGCCGGGTGCTGCAGCACGAACCGCAGCGCGAGCTCCGGCAGCGTCATCCCGTCCGGGACGACCTTCTGCAGCGCCTCGACCCGGTCCACGGTCGGGCCCAGGTTCTCCGGCCCGAAGTACGTGTTGCGGAAGTCGCCCGCGGGCCAGCTGCTGGTCCGGGTGAGCATCCCGGTCAGCGCGCCCTCGTCGTACGGGACCCGGGCGATGACCGCGATCCCCTCGGCCTGGCAGCGGGGGAACAGCTCGTCCTCCGGGGCCTGGTCGAAGACGTTGTAGATGACCTGGACCGCGTCGACGAGCCCGGTCCCGATCGCGGCCAGGCCGTTGGCCGGCTCCCAGCGGTTCAGCGACAGCCCGAAGCCGCCGATCAGACCCTCGTCCTTGAGCTCACGTACGACCCGCTGCCAGGACGGGTCGGCGGCCCAGCGGTCCTCCCAGACGTGGAACTGCAGCAGGTCGATCCGGTCCAGGCCGAGGTTGTCCAGGCTGCGCCGGGTCCAGTCGCGCACGTGCTCGGGCGGGAAGACGTCCTCCAGCCGGTCGCCCGGCCGCGGCGGCCACTCCTGGTTCTTCGGCGGCACCTTGGTGGCCGTCCACAGGCGACGGTCCGGTGTGGACCGGGCCGCGGTCCGCAGGGCCCGGCCCAGCAGCAGTTCGCTGACGCCCCGCCCGTACGACGCGGCGGTGTCGAAGAACGTGCAGCCGAGCTCGACGGCGAGGTCGAGGCAGCCGGGTGCGGCGGCGAGGTCGGCGTCGACGAAGCCGCCGCTGCCGCCCGCGATGCCCCACATCCCGTAGCCGACCTCGCCGACCGGCCAGCCCAGCCGGCCCATCACCCGCTCGCGCACGCCGCCTCCTCCTCCGCCTGGGTCATCAGCCACTGCACGTAGCCGCGGATCGGCGGACCGAGGTCCGCCGGCGGCAACCCGGCCTGCTCGGCCAGTCTCACTCCGGCGTCGGCCAGGAACAATCGCGGATTGTCGACCACCAGCCGGTCCAGGCCGTCGTCCGGCAGCCCGCGCAGCATCCCGGCCAGGGTGCTCAGCTCGGGTCCGGTGCCGGCCTCGACCCGGCGCCGGAACTCCGCCACCGGCAGCCGCTCCAGCGGCACCCCGGCCTGGGGCAGCACGTCGGTCAGCGACACCGGCTTGGGGTGGAAGACGTGCAGGTCCCGGCCGCGGGCGGCCGGGTCGGCCAGCGCCGCCACGGTCACCTTGGCGGCCCAGTCGACCGGCGTGTAGTCGGTCCAGAGCTGGATGTCCGGGCAGGCCCGCAGCCGGGCGAACGCGGTCAGCAGCAGGTGGGTCAGCGCCCGCGGGTTGGCCGCGCCGCCGGCCGACGGCATCACCTCACCGAGCCGCAGCACGGTCACCGTCGCGCCGGCGCCGCGGGCCCGGGTCAGCCGCCGCTCGGCCACCCACTTGGACTGGCTGTAGCCGCTCTCCGGCGGCACCACCCGCTCCAGGTCGACGTCCTCCGGCGTGGGTACGTCGTGCATCGCCGCGTCCCGGTCCAGCACGCCCAGCGTGGACAGGTGGACCAGCGGCGCCGGCCGGCCGTGCTGCGCGATCCGCAGCAGTGCGTCGGCGGCGAGCACGTTCGGACCGCGGTGGGCGCGGTAGTCGTAGAGGAAGTTGACCCGGGCCCCGGCGTGCAGGACGGCGTCCGCCTCGGCCAGCCGCTCCCAGGCGTCCAGGTCCAGGCCGAGGCCGGGCGCGTCGAGCGCGCCGGCCACCGCGACCAGCCGGGCGGACCACTCGTCCCGCCAGAGCCCGCGCATGGCCAGCGTCGCCACCAGCCGGTCCCGGGCGTCCTGGTCGTCGAAGGCCCGGATCAGGCAGAGCACCTCGGCGCCGGTCCGGGTCAGCAGCTCGTACGCCAGCTGGGCCCCGACGAAGCCGGTGGCCCCGGTGAGCAGCACCCGCTCCGGCGTCCCGGCCTCGCCCGCGGGCACCAGCGGGGTCGGCAGCGGGGCCAGCGTGTCCGCGTCCATCGCCGCCTGCACGCCGGGCGGCACGTCGGCCTCGGTCCGCTGCCGCTCGACGAACCCGATCATGGCCTCGGCGGTCGGGTGCTCCAGCAGGTCCTGCACGCCGACGTCCAGGCCCAGGCTGGCCCGCAGCGCCCCGACCAGCGAGACCGCCCGCAGCGAGTCGCCGCCGGCGACCAGGAAGTCGGCGTCGGCCGGCAGCGCCGGGTCGGCCAGCGCCACCCGGAACGCGCTGAGCACCCCGTCGGCCTCGGTCGGCCCGGCCTCGGCCCCGAGCGTGGCCGCCTCGGCCAGCCGGACCTCGAGCAGGTCCACCAGCACGGCCCGGTCGACCTTGGCCGAGTCGGCCAGCGGCAGCTCGGGCAGCAGCACCACGTGCCGGGGCAGCGACGTCCGCGGCAGCCGGAGCCGCAGGTGGTCGCGCAGGTCCTGTTCGGTCACGTCGTCGGCGGCGGCGAACACGGCCAGCCCCTGGGCGGCGTCGGTGCCGGCCACCAGCACCATGGCCTGCCGTACGCCGGGGTGGCTCTGCGCGGCGGCCTGGATCTCGCCCAGCTCGACCCGGACGCCGCCGACCTTGGCCTGGAAGTCGGTCCGGCCGGCGAAGTGCAGCCGCCCCTGCGGGTCGAACCAGCCCAGGTCGCCGCTGTGGTAGAGCCGGTCGCCCCGGATCTCGGCGAAGGGGTTGGGGACGAACTTGGCCGCGGTCGCCTCCGGCGCCCGCAGGTAGCCCGCGCCGACGCAGGCCCCGCCGATGGCGATCTCGCCGACCGCGCCGGCCGGCAGCGGCCGCAGCGCGTCGTCCACCACGACCACGGCGCAGTTGTCGATGGGCCGGCCGAGCGGCACGTCGTCGCCGTCCTCGGTGGAGACGGGGTGGAAGACCATCCCGATCGTGGTCTCGCTCGGCCCGTACGCGTTGGAGACCCGCAGGTCCGGCAGCAGCGCCCGCAGCCGGTGCACCTGCCGCGGGCTGATCTCCTCGCCGCCGACGACCAGGTGCCGCAGCGTCGAGATCCGGGCCAGCGCCTCCGGGTCCCGGGCCAGCCGGCCGACCAGCAGGTTGAACGTGGTCGGCACGAAGTCGGTGACGGTCACCCCGTGCAGGGCCAGCGTCTCGACCGTCTGCTGCAGGTCCAGGAAGTCGCCGGTGGCCGGCACGACCGTGCGGCCGCCGATGGTCAGCGGCCAGAACAGCTGCCAGACCGCGGAGTCGAAGGTGTGCTTGCTGTTCTGCAGCACGACCTCACCGCCGGCCGGCGGCGGCCCGAACCAGCGGGTCATGAACCGCAGCCGGTTGACCAGGCCGCCGTGGGTGTTCAGGGCGCAGCGCGGGGTGCCGGTGGTGCCCGAGGTGAAGACGCCGTACGCCAGGTCGTCCGGCCCGACCTCGACCCCCGGCTGCTCCGGCTGCTCGACCAGCGACGCGACCCGGACGGTCAGCGCCCGCCCGGCCGGCACCGGCTCGCCCGCGGTCACCGTCACCGGCGGCCGCAGCACGTCCAGCGCGGCGGTCAGCCGCAGCTCCGGCCACTGCGGGTCCAGCGGCACGAACGCCGCCCCCAGCTTGAGCAGGGCCAGGCAGCTGACCGGCAGCTCGAGCGAGTTGCCCAGCAGCAGCGGCACCACGTCGCCCGCGCGGACGCCGTCGGCGGCGAGCTCGGCCGCGAACGCGTTGGCCAGCCGGTCCAGCCGCCCGTACGTCAGCGTGGCCCCGGCGTGCACGACCGCCGGCCGCTCCGAGTCCTCGTCGACCTGCTCCTCGACCAGCGCGGCCAGCGACCGGAACGGGCCGTGGTCGACCCGGCTGCCGGCCAGCTCGGTCAGCGCCCGGTGCCGCGAGACCGGGCCGATCCCGATCGCCTCCGCGGGCCGCAGAGCCGGGTCGGCGAGCAGCCCGGCCATGATCTCGCCGACCATCTCGGCCACCGCGGCAAGGGACCGGCGCCAGCTGTCGCCGGGCGCGCAGTCGACCAGGACCCGCAGCTCGGGGCCGAGCAGGCAGCGGATCCGGACGGCGGCCGCGCTGGCGTCGGCGCCGCCGTCGGCCGGCTCCTCGCCCACCCGCAGGGCGAGGCCGCCGGCGGGCGCGCGGCCGATGGCCTGGGTGCGCAGGCCGGGCAGCCGGGCGCCGGCCGCGACGGCGGGCAGGTCGCGCAGCACGGCCGGCAGCCGGGAGAAGTCCGCGGCCCGGTCGGCGACGTACACCCGGATCGGGAGCTCGCGGCCCAGCCGGGTCAGGGTCTCGGCGACGGCCAGGACCGCCATCCGCGGGGCGGCGCCCCGGTCGGTGCCGAAGGCCACGGCTCGCCGGTACTCGGCGACGTCGGCGGCTCGGGAGCCGGTCTCCTGCCACTGCGCCGTCACGACATGTATCTCCCTGCTCACGCCCCGCTGTTCGCACCGTAGTGGTTGTCTACCCACTGCCCGCAATAGGCCGAACGTATGCCTTCCGCAGGTTTGTTACGAATGTGTGCCGGCGAACCGGTTGGGGGTGATCGCGCCGGCCGGCAGGCCGGCCAGCTCGGGCAGGTCGGGCTCGGTGCCGAGCACGGCGGCGGCGAGCAACTGCCCGACAGCGGGCGACAGCTGCACGCCGTAGCCGCCCACGCCGGCGAGCCAGTGGAAGCCGGGCCGCGCCGGGTCCGGCCCGACCACCGGCACGTCGTCCGGCGCCGAGGTCCGCAGGCCGGCCCAGGCGTGCTGCACCGTCCGTACGGACAGGGTGGTGGCCTGTTCCAGCCGGTCGATCCCGACGGCCACGTCCAGGTCCCGGGCCCGGATGTCGCCGGGCGCCTCGGGCTCGGCGTCGGACGGGCAGACCAGCAGCGCGCCCGACTCCGGCTTGCAGTAGAACGTCTCCGGTAGGTCGTTGAGCAGCGGCCAGCCCGAGGCGTCCGTCCCGGGGTCGATCAGGCAGGCGGTCCGGCGCCGGGGGACCAGCCCGACCGGGGCGGCCCCGGCCAGCACCGCCAGCTCGTCGGCCCAGGCCCCGGCCGCGTTCACCAGCACCGGCGCGGAGTAGTCGCCGGCCGGGGTGCCGGCGATCCAGCCCATGCCGTCCAGGCGCAGCTCCCGGACCCGGGCCAGCGTGACCACCCGGCCCTCGGCCCGGACGCCGCGCAGGAAGCCCTCGTGCAGCGCGGCCACGTCGATGTCCATCGCGGCCGGCTTGTGCATGGCCCGCCCGTACCGCCCGGCGCGCAGCACCGGGCACAGCCGGCGGGCATCGGCCAGGCTGATCTCGTCCGCGCCGCCGGGAGCGGACCGGGCCGCGGCCAGCGCCTCCTCGAACGCGGCCTCCTCGCCCGGCAGCGCGACCGTCACCACCCCGCGCGGTGTCAGCAGCGGCGCGTCGGCGAACCCGGCCGGCGGCGCGGTCAGGAACCGGCGGCTGGCCGCGGTGAGGGCGCGCACCGGCGGCGACCCGAAGTACTCCGAGAACAGCGCCGCGGACCGCCCGGTGGAGTGCCGGCCGGGCGCGTCCTCCATCTCCAGGACGGTGACCCGGGCGCCCCCCGCGGCGAGGAAGTACGCGGCCGTGGCACCGGCGATGCCCGCGCCGAGCACCAGCACATCGCTGTCCAACGCACCCCCTCGGGCGGCGGCAGGGCCGATGTCCGGATAGTAGGTGCTCTTCCGTTATTCCGCGTTCCCCTGGTCGAGGGCGGTTCGGAGCGTCTCGGCGAACAGCTCCGGGTACGCGAGGAACGGGTGGTGCCCGGCCGGCACCTCCAGCACCCGGCCCGCGTTCGCCGCGGCGGCGCGCTGGTCGGCGGCCGGGACGGCCCGGTCCTGCGCGCAGACCACGTACGTGGACGGCACCGCGCGCCAGGCCGGCGTGGTCACCGCTCCGGTCAGCGCGGTGGCGTCCTGCCGGGCCCGGCGGGTCAGCGCGGCCTCGTACGTCGCGTCGTCGCAGTCGGCGAAGAACAGCTCCCGGATGTCGTCGCCGACCAGCTCCAGGGTGCCGTCCGGGTCCAGCCGCACCCACGGCGCCGGCCGGCCGCTGCCGGAGTCCGCGTGCGAGCGGCCGGCGTCGGCCAGCACCGAGGTCACGTAGACCAGGTGGGCCGCACCGGCACCGGCCTCGGTGATCACGGTCCCGCCGTACGAGTGGCCGACCAGGGCGACCGGCTCGTCCGCCGCGTCGACCGCGGCCCGGACCGCGACGGCGTCGGCGGCCAGGTCACCGGGGCCGACGCAGCTCGGCAGCTCGACCGCGGCGGTGCGGAAGCCGTACCGGGCCAGCGGGGCGGGCATCCGGTGCCACCACCAGTCGGCGTCGCGGACCAGCGCACCGTGTACGAAGAGGATCAGCACGCCGCCCAGCCCAGCAGGTCGGCGGTCCGGTCGGTAGCCGTGTTCGCCACCGGCGTCAGGCGACGGTCTCCAGGTCGGCCCGGGACGGTTCGAAGCGGTAGCCGACGTTGCGGACCGTGGTGATCCGGTCGGCGGCCGGGCCGAGCTTCATCCGCAGCCGCCGGACGTGCACGTCGACCGTCCGGGCGCCGACCGCGGCCCCGTCCCAGACCGAGCTGACCAGCTGCCGCCGGCTGAACACGCGGCCGGCGTTCTCGGCCAGGAAGGCCAGCAGCTCGAACTCGCGGAAGCTCAGCTCCAGCACCCGCCCGTCCACGCTGGCCCGGTACGCGTGCCGGTCGACCGCCAGCCCGGCCTCGACCACGACCGCCGTGGACCTGGGGGCGCTCACCGCCACGGCCGCGGTGATGTTCGCGCCGGGCCGCTCCTCCAGCAGCAGCCGGCGGGCCTCGTCGGCCAGCCGGGTGGCGAGCTCGGTCAGCTCGGCGCTGCCGGCGCCGTCGGCGCTCTCCTGCACGACGATCGCGGCCACGGCATATCGATCACCCTGCGTAGCCACAGGACGCAGCGGGGTAGTGAAACTCACGGTGTGTTCTCCAGGATTTCGTGCGCCGACTCGGATGTCGGCTCAGGGGCGGTCGGGTCGCGTCGCTAGCGAACGGACGGACATACCGCGGAGGCGCACCGGCGCAGGTCGAGGAAGACCCTGGACACCAGTCGGCTGCTCACGCCGACAACGGTCGCAGCCCGCGGGAGCGGGGTCAACCGGGTTCGACTGCGGTTCTGGTCACCGCCGCCAGAACGTCACCGTGCGCCCGACGGCCCGCGGCGCCCGCTGCCACCAGGACCGCGGCTCCGGCCAGACCTTCACCGCGGTCGCGGCCAGGCCCGCCGCGACGATGTCCTCGCCCAGCGCCCAGGGCAGGTCCGGGGTGTGCGTCCGGGCCGGCAGCGCCTTGCGATAGGCGGCCCCCGCGTACGACCCGGCGGCGGCGCCGGCCACCCCGACCGCGCTCGCCAGCGCCAGCGTCCTCCTGTCGACCGAGCCCACGGCCAGCGCGCCGACCGCCGCCCCGGTCGCCAGCCGGGCCCCGAGCACCATCGGCGAGAGCCGGCTCGGCGTGCTCGGCAGCTTGTCCCCGACGATCTCGCCGGCCGCGGCCAGCGCCACGATCGACCGGCCCGGCGTCGAACGCAGCAGCCGCAGCGCCCGGGTGTCCCGGGCCGAGGCCGGCTCGGACCAGGCCAGCACGGCCACGCTGAGCTGGCTGCGCAGGCCGGTGACGATGCCGAGCAGCAACGGGCGGTAAAGGGCGCTCGGCGAAGGGGCTGACGTCATGATCCGATCCTCCCCGCGCGGGTGCGGATCTACCCCTCCGACACGAGCGCGATCGCGAAGCCGTCGTACCCCTTCGACCCGACCGTCTGGATCGCGGTCGCGTCCAGCCTCGGTTCGGCCGCCAGCAGGTCGTACGTGGCCCGGGTGCCGGCCACGTCGGCGCCGGTCTCGGCCGGGTCGACCACCGCGCCGTTCCGGACGACGTTGTCGACCACGATCACCGCGCCCGGGCGGGTCAGCCGCAGCGCCTCCCGGACGTAGTCGGGGTTGCTCCGCTTGTCCGCGTCGATGAACACCAGGTCGAACGGCCCGGTCAGGGTCGGCAGCGTCTCGATCGCCGGGCCGACGAGGACGTCCACGACGCCCGCCAGCCCGGCCCGGTCCAGGTTGGCCCGGGCCACCGCGGCATGCGCGGGGTTCACCTCCAGCGTGACCACCCGGCCCCCCGCGGGCAGGCCGCCCGCCAGCCAGATCGTGCTGTAGCCGCCGAGCGTGCCGACCTCCAGCACCGAGCGGGCGCCGGTCAGCCGGACCAGCAGCCGCAGGAACTTGCCCTGCGGCGCCGACACCGCGATCGACGGCAGCCCGGCCGCGGCGCTGGCGACCAGCGCCGCACTCAGCGCGGCGTCATCACCGCCCAGCCGCTCGGTCACGTACGCGTCGACTTCGTTCCAGAGCTCCTCCACGACTGTCATCCAACACCAGGTGCCGACGCGTTGTCCGGTATGACCCACCGCTGGCACCAGGGCTGGGTACGGTCCGTTCGTGAGCAGGAGGTCCCGGGTGAACGATCAGCGGGGGCGACGGCGTTCGCTGCGCGCCGGGGAGCTCGCGCTGGCCCTGTTCGGCCTGGCCGTGCTCGCGTTCGGGGTCGGTGCCGGGATCGAGCTGGCCGGCCTCGGCTGGCAGGTCGCGCTGGTCGCCGTGGTGCTGATCGTGCTCGGGTTCATGCTGGCCCTGCTGCGGGGGCTGCTGCCCGGCCGGGCGGTGCCGCTGCCGCCACCGCCACATCCTGCTCCCCGGGAGCAGGCGGGGCCGGCGCTCCACGCGGACCGGGCCGTGCTGGAGGACAGCGCGCTGATCCCGGGTCCGACGCTGGCCGGGGAACGGCCCCGCTCGTCGTACTTTCTCGGCGTCGCCGGTGGGGCCGCGCTGGCGCTGAGCCTGGGCGGGGTGCTGTTCCTGGCCCTGCCCAGCGACATCACCGCGCTGGTCGTGCTCATCGTCGGCGTGGTCGCCTGGGCGATCGTCGTGACTCTCTCGCTCCGGCTCCAGCTCCGTCGCTGACCCGGCGGCGCTGCGGCCGTGAGCGGCGCCCGGCGCGGCGTCAGCCGAGGACCGAGCGCAGCAGCGCGGTCGAGCGGACGTACCAGCGCCGGGTCCGGGCGGCCCGGTCCCGCGCGCCCGAGAGCCAGTAGTCGGCGAACGCCTCGTGCCCGTTCTCGGCCCCGTCCCGGACCACCTGGTAGAGCCAGTCGTGGTTGGCGATCACCGCGTCGACCAGCACCTCCCGCTCGGCCCCGGTCAGCCCGTACGCGTCGGCGAACAGCCGGAACCGGCGCAGCACCTGCCCGCGCCGGGCGTCGGCCACGTCCGCGTCCTGCCGCAGCGGGGCCCAGAGCCGGACCGCGGCGGCCACGTCCCAGACCCGCGGCCCCGGGCTGGCCAGGTCGAAGTCGATCAACGCGACCGCCCGCTCGTGCCGGAACACGACGTTGTCCAGGTTGGGGTCGTTGTGCAGCACCAGCTCGCCGGCGAACGGGTCCGGCGGCGAGGCCGGCCACTCGTACGGCGTCGGGTCGAAGCCGGCGACGGCCTGGTGGTAGCGCCGCAACAACTCGGCCACGCTGGCCAGCGCCACATCGGTCAGCGCCCAGGCCGGGTACGGCGGGGTGATCGCCCGGCCCTCGACGTAGGACAGGACCTCCCGCCCGACGCCGTCGATGCCCAGGAAGCGGGGCGCCGCGTCGAAGCCGACCCGGTCCAGGTGCCGCAGCAGCGCGTGCACGGCCGGGCTGGTCGGCCGCTGCGGGCGGCGCACGGTGTTGCCGACCCGGACGACCAGGCCACGGTTGGCCGTGCCGCCGAACAGGGGGATCTCGGGGTGATCGGACACGCTCAGTCGGCGAACCCGGTTCCGGCGAGCAGCGCCCGGGCCAGCGACGTGTGCGTGACCAGGCTGCTGACCAGCCGGGACCGCAGCGCCGCGCGCACCGCCGGCGCCTTCACCTCCTCGTACGGCACCGCCACGACCTCGCCGATCGCGCGCAGCTGGGCCGCGCTGACGCCGATCATCCGGTCGTTGAGCGTGGTCGGCGGGGTCGCGCCGTCCGGGGTGACGAACACCCCGGAGACCTCGGCGCAGACCCCCTGCCTGTGCAGCGCCTTGCGCTCCCGGTCGGTGGCCGCGTCGTACACGGTCGACTGGGCCGGCGCCCAGCGGCCGATGCCGACGATCGCCTTGGTCACGCCGGGGAACTGGGCGAAGGTCCGGGCCACCTCGGGCTGCCGGCGCAGCGCCCGCGCGGTGGCCGGATCGGGCACCACGAACGGCGCGTGGAAGAAGTAGGCCGGGCCGCCGGAGATGCGGGCCACGTCCCGGACCACGTCCACCGACCCGTCGTCGCCGTCGGTCCGCGACAGCGCGCCGGTCAGCTGCACGACCGGGGTCGGGGCCAGCTGGGCCAGGGCCGCGGCGACCGCGCTGACCGAGCGGGACCAGCCCAGCCCGAGCACGTCGTCGGTGGTGACGATCTCGGCCAGCAGCTCCGCCGCGGCCGTGCCCAGGTGCTGCCGCAGCGAGGCGGTGTCCTCCTCCGGGGTGTCCACGACGACCGAGTGTCGCAGCCCGAAGCGTTCCTGCAGCCGGCCGGACAGCTCCAGGTCGACCTCGCCCGGGTAGCTGATCTCGATCTTCACCAGTCCGCTGGCCCGGGCCGCCTCCAGCATCCGGGCGACCTTGAACCGGGACAGCGCGAACTCCTCGGCGATCTCGATCTTGGACTTGCCGTCGAGGTAGTAGCGCCGGGCCACCGACGCCGTGAGCACCATCTGGGCCGGACCGCCGGCGGGGTTACGGGCCATTCCATCCGGCTCCTGCTCATCTGAGCAACTGGCCGCCCAGTATGGCACGAGGCATTGACTCCGGGGTGGGTTCACTAGAATTCTTGCAGTTGAGACGCCGCCCGCTCATATGTGCATGTTTGTGCGCGCTCCACAGGAGGCAGCAGTGGCTCGCAATGCTGCGAAGTCCGTCCGGCTCGTCGCGATCTCGGTGACCCTCGGCCTGGCCGCCACCGGCTGTGCCGGGTGGGGAGGTGGTGGGGGCGGGGCCGACAGCCTGAACGTCCTCATGGTCAACAACCCGCAAATGATCGATCTGCAAAAGCTGACGGCGGCCAACTTCACCAAGGACACCGGCATCAAGGTGAACTTCACCGTGCTGCCGGAGAACGACGTCCGGGACAAGATCAGCCAGGAGTTCTCCAGCCAGGCCGGTCAGTACGACGTGGCCACGGTGAGCAACTTCGAGATCCCGATCTACGCGCGCAGCAAGTGGATCGCGCCGCTGTCGCCGTACCTGAAGAGCGACCCCGGCTTCGATCAGGACGACATCTTCAAGCCGATGACCAAGGCGATGTCGGGTGACGACGGGCAGGTCTACGGGGAGCCGTTCTACGGCGAGTCCTCGTTCCTCATGTACCGCAAGGACGTCCTGCAGGCCAAGGGCGTCACGATGCCGGCCAACCCGACCTGGCAGCAGGTCGCGGACATCGCGGCGAAGGTCGACAACGCCCAGCCCGGCATGCGCGGCATCTGCCTGCGCGGCCAGCCCGGCTGGGGTCAGGTCTTGGCCCCGCTGACCACCGTCGTGAACACCTTCGGCGGCACCTGGTTCACCCAGGACTGGCAGGCCCAGGTCAACTCGACGCCGTTCAAGAACGCCGTGAACTTCTACGTGAACCTGGTCCGGACGCACGGCGAGAGCGGCGCCCCGCAGGCCGGCTTCACCGAGTGCCTCAACGACCTGATCCAGGGCAACGTCGCGATGTGGTACGACGCGACCTCGGCAGCCGGCTCACTGGAGGCGGCCGACTCCAAGGTCAAGGGCAAGATCGGGTACGCGCCGGCGCCGGTCGTGCAGACCAAGAGCTCCGGCTGGCTCTACGCCTGGGCCTGGGGCATCCAGCAGGCCAGCAACAAGAAGGACGACGCCTGGAAGTTCATCTCCTGGGCGTCCGGCAAGGGCTACGAGAACCTCGTCGGCCAGCAGGTCGGCTGGTCCGCGGTGCCCTCGGGCAAGCGCGAGTCGACGTACGCGAACCCGGACTACCTGAAGGAGTCGGGCGCGTTCGCCGAGCCGACCAAGGCCGCGATCGAGAGCGCCGACCCGTCCAACCCGGGCGTGCAGAAGCGGCCGGCGATCGGCATCCAGTTCGTCGACATCCCCGAGTTCCCCGACCTCGGCACCCAGATATCCCAGGACATCAGCGCGGCCATCGCCGGCAAGACCACGGTGGACAAGGCGCTGGACAAGGGTCAGGGCCTGGCCGAGGACGTGGCCGAGCGCTATCGATCACAACAGTCCTGAGTGGACAGTGATCACCATCCCAGCCGTCGCACCGCTTGAGCCCCCGACGGAGGTGGCGTCATGAGCGTCGCTGTCGAGACCGAGGCCCCCGAGGACCGCTCGGAGCAGCCGACCACCGCGCTGCGCCGGACCGGTGACTGGGCCCGGCGCGCCCCGCTGCTGCCGGCGTTGATCTTCACGATCATCGTCACCCAGCTGCCGTTCGTGGCGACGCTGGTGATCTCGTTCATGAACTGGAACGCGTACTACCCGGACGAGCGGGGGTTCGCCGGGTTCGGCAACTTCCGCCGGGTGTTCACCGACGCCAACATGCTCCAGTCGGTGGTCACCACGATCGTCCTCACCGTGGCCGTCGTCATCGTCAGCCTGGTGCTGGGGCTGGTCATCGCGCTGCTGCTGGACCGGAAGTTCTTCGGCCGGGGCGCGGTCCGGACCATGATGATCACGCCGTTCCTGATCGTGCCGGTGGCGGCGGCGCTGCTCTGGAAGCACGCGCTGTTCAACCCGACGTACGGGCTGCTGAACGGCACCATCAACGCGATCTGGAAGCTGTTCGGACAGGGCAACGCGCCCCAGCCGGACTGGCTGACCAACAACCCGCTGATCGCGGTCGAGGTCGCGCTGATCTGGCAGTGGACGCCGTTCATGATGCTGATCCTGCTGGCCGGGCTGCAGAGCCGGCCGCTGGACGTCATCGAGGCGGCCCGGATCGACGGCGCGACGTCGTGGGAGATCTTCCGGTACATGACCTTCCCGCACCTGCGGCAGTACCTGGAGCTGGGTGGGTTGCTCGGCTCGATCTACATCGTGCAGAACTTCGACGCCGTCTTCACCATCACCTCCGGCGGCCTCGGCACGGCCAACCTGCCGTACACGATCTACCAGGTCTTCTACACAGCGCACGACTACGGCCGGGCGTCCGCCGCGGGCGTGGTCGTCGTGATCGGCACGATCGCCATCGCGACGCTGGCCCTGCGGACCGTGTCGTCGCTCTTCCGTGAGGAGAACGCCCGATGACGATCACCGAGCGGACGCCGGCGCGGGCCGCGGCCGCCGACGCCGAGGCCGTCCGCAAGCCCAAGCGGAACATCAGCACGTTCTGGTTCGGCCTGCTGGCCTGGATCATCGGCATCCTGTTCGTGCTGCCGGTGCTCTGGATGGTGCTCACCTCGTTCCACACCGAGAACGACGCGGCCACCAACCCGCCCTCGATCGCGGCGCCGCTGACCGTGCAGGGCTACCGGGAGTTCTTCAACTCCGGGGCCAGCCCGTGGCCGGCGATCGCGAACTCGCTGACCGCCAGCATCCTGTCCACCCTGCTCGTGCTCCTGTTCGCGATCCCGGCCGCGTACGCGCTGTCGATCCGGCCGGTTCGCAAGTGGACGGACGTGCTGTTCTTCTTCCTGTCCACCAAGATGCTGCCGGTGGTCGCGGGCCTGCTGCCGCTCTACCTGTTCGCGCAGAAGGTCGGCCTGCTCGACAACATCTGGCTGCTGATCGTCTTCTACACCTCGATGAACCTGCCGATCGCGGTGTGGATGATGCGCTCGTTCCTGGCCGAGGTGCCGGTCGAGATGCTCGAGGCGGCGGCGGTCGACGGGGCCGGGCTCATCCGCAGCCTGCGCTCGGTGGTCATGCCGGTCGTGCTCCCCGGCATCGCCGCGACCTCGCTGATCTGCTTCATCTTCAGCTGGAACGAGCTGCTGTTCGCCCGGGTGCTCACCGCGACCCGGGCCCAGACCGCCCCGGTCTTCCTCACCGGCTTCGTGACCAGCCAGGGCCTGTTCCTGGCCAAGGTCTGCGCGGCCGCCGTGGTGATCTCGCTGCCGGTGATCATCGCCGGGTTCGCGGCCCAGGACAAGCTCGTGCAGGGGCTGTCCATGGGCGCCGTCAAGTAACCGATCCCTCCGGGAGATTCCATGCAGGCTGTCGTCATCCAGGAGCCGGGCAAGATCGAGGTCACCGAGGTGCCGGACCCGGCACCGGGGGCACGCGACGTCATCGTGTCGGTCGCCGGCTGCGGGATCTGCGGGACCGACCTGCACATCCTGGAGGGCGAGTTCGCGCCGACGCTGCCGGTGATCCCCGGGCACGAGTTCGCCGGCGAGGTCGTCGCGGTCGGGCCCGAGGTGCCCGCCGACCGGATCCGGGTCGGGGACCAGGTCGCGGTCGACCCGTCCCTCCACTGTGGAGAGTGCTACTACTGCCGGCGCGGACGCGGGAACCTCTGCGAGAACTGGGCCGCGATCGGGGTCTCCACCTCCGGCGGCGCCGCCGAGTACGCCAAGGCGCCGTTCGCCAACTGCTACAAGCTCCCCGAGGGAGTGTCCACAGCGGACGCCGCGCTGATCGAGCCGCTGTCCTGCGCGGTCCGCGGGTTCGACGTGCTCGCCCCGCACCTGGCCGATCACGTCCTCATCTACGGCGCCGGCACGATGGGCCTGATGATGATGGAGCTGGCCAAACGGGCCGGAGCGTCCACCGTGGAGGTCGTCGACCTCAACCCGGCCCGGCTGGAGACGGCCCGGCTGCTCGGCTGCACGGCCACCGCGGCGTCGCCGGACGAGCTGGACCGCCCGCGCGGCTGGGACGTCGTGGTCGACTGCACCGGCGTGGTCGCGGCGATCGAGGACGGGCTGTCGCGGGTCGCGCCGGGTGGCACGTTCCAGCAGTTCGGGGTGTCGGCGGAGGGCGCGAAGGCCACCTTCTCGCCGTACCGGATCTACAACAAGGAGATCCGGATCGTCGGCTCGATGGCGGTGCTGCACAGCTTCGAG
>DASYKU010000068.1 GCA_035995165.1 Mycobacteriales bacterium | reverse complement strand
GTCGAACACCGAGATCGCGGACCGCCTGGTCATCAGCGAGGCCACCGTGAAGACGCACGTCAACCACCTGCTGACCAAGATCGACGCCCGCGACCGGGCCCAGGCCGTCGCCTACGCGTACCAGCACGGCCTGCTGCGCTGAGAAGGCAGGCGGGGTGACCGGGGCGGGGGCGCAGGGGCAATACAGTGGGGTGCATGGCCGAGTGGGAGTACGCGCCCGCGCCCGAGTCGGCGGCGATCGGACGGTTGCGCGAGTCGTACGGGATGTTCGTCGACGGCACGTTCTCCGGCGGTGACGGCGGCACGTTCAAGACCGTCAACCCGGCGACCGAGGAGGTGCTGGCCGAGGTCGCGGTCGCCGGCGAGGCGGACGTGGACCGGGCCGTCGCGGTCGCCCGCCGGGCGTACGACGAGGTGTGGGGACCGATGCCCGGCAAGGACCGGGCCAAGTACCTGTTCCGGATCGCACGGATCATCCAGGAGCGGTCCCGCGAGCTGGCCGTGCTGGAGACGCTCGACAACGGCAAGCCGATCAAGGAGTCCCGGGACGTCGACGTCCCGCTGGCCGCGGCGCACTTCTTCTACCACGCCGGCTGGGCCGACAAGCTGGCGTACGCGATCCCGGGCCGGCCCGACCCGCGCCCGCTCGGCGTCGCCGGCCAGGTCATCCCGTGGAACTTCCCGCTGCTCATGGCGGCCTGGAAGCTGGCCCCGGCGCTCGCCGCCGGCAACACCGTCGTGCTCAAGCCGGCCGAGACGACCCCGCTGACCGCGCTGGTGCTGGCCGAGATCTGCCAGCAGGCCGACCTGCCCCCGGGCGTGGTCAACGTGCTGCCCGGGGCCGGCCCGACCGGCGCCGCGCTGGTCCGCCACCCCGGCCTGGACAAGGTCGCGTTCACCGGCTCGACCGAGGTCGGCCGCGAGATCCAGCGCACGCTGGCCGGCACCGGGCGGCGGCTGACGCTGGAGCTCGGTGGCAAGGCCGCGAACGTCGTGTTCGACGACGCCCCGCTCGACCAGGCCGTCGAGGGCATCGTCAACGGCATCTTCTTCAACCAGGGGCACGTCTGCTGCGCCGGCTCCCGGCTGCTGGTCCAGGAGTCCGTGTACGACGAGGTGGTCGCCAAGCTGCAGCGCCGGCTCGGCACGCTGCGCCTCGGCGACCCGATGGACAAGAACACCGACCTCGGCGCGATCAACTCGGCCGAGCAGCTGGCCCGCGTCCGGGAGCTGTCCGACATCGGCGAGGCCGAGGGCGGCCACCGCTGGTCGCCGGCCTGCGAGCTGCCCGAACGCGGCTACTGGTTCCCACCGACCATCTTCACCGACGTCGCGCAGTCGTCGCGGATCGCCCGGGACGAGGTGTTCGGGCCGGTGCTGGCGGTGCTCACCTTCCGTACGCCGGCCGAGGCCGTGGAGAAGGCCAACAACACGCCGTACGGGCTGTCGGCCGGGGTGTGGACCGAGAAGGGGTCGCGCATCCTCTGGATGGCCAACCGGCTGCGGGCCGGGGTGGTCTGGTCCAACACGTTCAACAAGTTCGACCCCACCTCGCCGTTCGGCGGCTACAAGGAGTCCGGCTTCGGGCGCGAGGGCGGCCGGCACGGGCTGGAGGCCTATCTTGACTAGAGCGGCCAGGGCGAAGCCGACCGCGGCGCCGGAGCGGGTCGGCGTGCGCAAGACGTACAAGCTCTACATCGGCGGGGCATTTCCGCGTTCGGAGTCGGGACGGTCGTACGAAGTGTCCGATGTGGACGGTCGGTTCCTGGCCAACGCGGCCCAGGCGTCCCGCAAGGACGCCCGCGACGCGGTGGTCGCCGCCCGCAAGGCCCAGCCGGGCTGGGCGAAGGCGACCGCG
>DASYKU010000067.1 GCA_035995165.1 Mycobacteriales bacterium | reverse complement strand
CCCTCTCGACCCCGCCAGGGCTCCGCCCTGGACCCGGCATGGGGCGTCCCGCCCCCTACAACCCCCCGGAGGGTGAAGCGGAGCGAGCACGTGTGGGTTCTTGTATGCGGCCTGCGGAGGGGAGCCCGCTCCGGTAGCCGCGCTGCAGACGTCAGCACACTCATGAGCGGCTTTCGGTCAGCACCACGGCGAAGGCGGGGAGCACCCCTCCGCAGGCCGCCCCCGATCCCGACCCGCACGTGACCCTCGTTTCAATCTCCAGGGGTTGTAGGGGCGGGACGCCCATGCCGGGGTCCAGGGGCGGCGCCTCTGGCGGGGTCGAGAGGGGCAGAGCCCCCGGAAAGCCCATGCAGAACACGAGAGAACAACCCAAGCCGGAAATGCAGACGCTCTGGCAGGGCGGAGCCCCGGCGGGCGATCTACAGATGAGACGCATCGACCAAACCGCGGACGCCGCCTGCTGCTGGGCCTGGAAAGTCCGGGACGAGCCAACCAACGGGGGGACGAACCCTTAGCGCCGCCGGCGCGTCACCGGTCGGCGAACCGACTCGCCGAGCCGGTTGAGCGCAGTCGACGCGCTGGCGCTTCGAGCCGCGGACCCGACCCGAGCCGCCCGCACCGTAGACGGCGGCAACAACGCCGCCCTCCACCGACGCCGGCGCCCGACCTCGCCTTGCAGACCCCGCCGCACCGCGCGGACCGCGGCCGGCAGATCGCCGTCCACCCCGGCCCGGGCCGCGTACCGCGCCTTCTCCTCGGCCAGCGCGACCAGCCGCAGCCCGCGACTGGCGTCGCCGTCCAGGGACAGGTCCTTGTCCAGCCGCCGGGCCATCCCGCGGGGTGTCTCGCTGGTGGGCACCGGCACCCCGTAGTCGGCCGCCGAGCCCACCACCTCGTCCCAGGCGGCCCGGGCGGCGGCCCCGGCGTCGGCCCCGGCCGCGGCCCGCAGCCGCCGGCGCCGGCTGGAGAGCCGGACGAACGCCGGCAGCAGCAGGAGCAGCAGCACCACCAGGATGATCGCGAGCACCAGCAGCCGCTGCGGCGTGAACAGTGCGCCGTTCTGGAACCCGCTGCCGGACGAGCCGGGGTCGAGGTCCTGCTGCGGGATCTGGTTGCCGGTCGGACCGGGGGAGCTGGTCGCGCCGGGCGAGGTCGAGGAGCCGGTGTTGTCCGTCGCCGACGGCCGCGGCGCGTAGTCCGGGGCCACGGTCCGGCCGTCCGCCAGCGGCGTCGGGTCGAAGTAGGCCCAGCCGACGCCGGAGAAGTACGCCTCCACCCAGGCGTGCGCGTCGTGGTTGCTCACCGACCAGGTGCCGTCGTCGTTCCTGGTGCCGGGGGTGTAGCCGATGACGACCCGGGACGGGATGTTCAGCGTCCGGAGCATGACCGCCATCGCGGCCGAGTACTGCTCGCAGAAGCCCTGCCGGTTGTTCAGGAAGTCGACCAGCACGCTGCCGCTGTTGCCGGCCAGCGTCGTCTCCGAGTACGTGAAGTTGTTCTTGCCGTCGGTGAAGTAGTCGTTGATCGCCTTGGCCTGGTCGAACGGCGTGTTCGCGTTGGCCGCCTTGACCACCCGGGCCGCGGTGTCGGTGACCTGCTTGGGCAGCGACGGCGGCAGGTCGGTCAGCCGCCCCGGCAGGTCCTGCCGCTCCTGGTCGGACAGCGGCGGTGAGGCCTCCAGCGTGCTGGCCGACGGTGTCGGCTCCTCGCCCTGCACGGTGTAATCCAGGCCGCTGTGCCGGCTGTCGCTGCGAATCGTCGCCTTGTCCGAGTCGTACCGCCAGCCGTCGCCGACGTTCTGCAGCCGGGTCGGCGCGTAGTAGACCGGCAGCGCGTCGTCGTTGTACTTGTCCGTCAGCGACACCTGGGTGCTGTACGTCCGCTGGTCGCCGGAGGGCTGGTTGCGCGGCGGCGGCAGCGTGTCCTCGCCGACCCGGGTGGCGCGCGGTGTGCCGGCGGCCGAGAAGCCGTTGACCTGGTAGAGGTCGAGCACCTTGGTCCGCAGGTACTGCGGCTGGGGCAGGTCGGTGCTGACCTTCATCAGCTCGACCTCGGTGCCCTGCCGCAGCTCGCCCCGCAGCGCCGCGAACTCGTTGAGCGGCCCGGTCCCGTTGCCGGTGCCGTCGCCGGACCCGGTCTGCCCGAGCCGATTCAGCGCGTTCCCGTTCAGCCCGGGGACCAGCAGCGGCAGGATCACGGCGAGCACGATCGCGGCCGCGCCGATGCGCTGGCCGGTCAGCGGCGACGGCGCGTCGCTGTCCCGCGGGGTCGCGATCGGTCCGGTGCCGACGCCGGCCCGCGCCGCCGCGGCGACCGGGCGGCCCCAGTGCAGCAGCCGGTCCCGGCCCTCGACCAGCAGCAGCATCAGATAGCCGCAGGCGGAGATCGCGAACAGGATCCACGGCACCCCGCCGAGCACGACCGCGACCGGCACCGCGTACAGCGCGAGCAGGGCCAGGCCGGACGCGGCCGGACGGCGCAGGCTGACCGCGATGATGTCGACCATGACCGCGGTCAGGCCGAGCGCGGACGCGGTGAGCAGCACCAGCCCGGTCGTGGTCGGGACCGGGGTGGCGAAGTCGTTGACGTTCTGGAACCCCTCGTCCAGACCCGTACGCAACAGGCCCAGGCTCTCCGGGGTCGGGATGATGCCGAACAACGCGCCGTCGGTGCCGAACACGGCGGTCAGGTAGAGCAGCAGCCCGGCCAGTCCCAGCACGGGCACCAGCACCGCCGGCAGCCGCAGGTAGCGGGCCAGCAGGTGGGCGCCGACGACCGCGGCGACCGCGGCCCAGGCGTACCAGAGCCAGCGCCACTCGTCGAAGACCGAGCCCAGCGGCGCGGCCCCGAGCGCGACGGCCGCCCCGGCCGCGAGCGTCATCCTGGTGCTGGTCCTCACCGGGCCGGGCCCCCTTCGACTGCCTGCGGCGCGGGGGCGACCCCGACCGAGATCCCGCCGCCGGACCGCTGCCCGGCGGTCGGCCACAGCTCGGGCAGCTTGGACCCGTGCCGGGCCTGCAGCACCCGCCAGCCCGCTCGCAGCAGCACCTGGACCGAGGCGTCGTACGCGGCGTCGGACTCGGTCTGGGCCCGGGGCGAGAGCCCGAGCCAGCCGTTCGCGTCGACCAGCACCGCGACCGAGACCTCGCTCGGCGAGCGGGTCGAGGCCAGCAGCGCGACCTGCTCGGGGTCCAGGATCCCGACCACGGCGATCAGCGTGCCCAGCCCCTCGGCGCCGCGCAGCGGGGCGGCGGCCGCGTCCAGCGTCCGGTTGCGGGACGGCTGCACCTCGGCCAGCTGGTCCAGCAGCACGCCCTCGTCCGACATCTCGGCCCCGGCCGCGAGCGCGCCGGCGTCGGTGAGCATCCGGACCGAGTAGCCGCGGAGGGCCGCGTGCACCCCGATGCTGGCGGCCGCGGAGACCGCCCACTCGAAGCTGGAGCCCGGGCCCTCGCCGCGGTGCACGTCGTTGCGGGTGTCCAGCAGCAAGGTGGCCCGGGCCTGCCAGGGCCGCTCCTCGCGCCGGACCATGAGCTTGCCGACCCGGGCGGTGGAGCGCCAGTGGACCTTGCGCAGGTCGTCGCCGTTGCGGTACTCGCGGGTGGCCGCGTCGTCGTCGCCGCGGATGGCGACCGACCGGCTCACGCTCTCGCCGCCGGACTCCCAGGCCCCGCCGAGCCGGACGTTCGGAAGCGCGTGCACGGCCGGGACCACGGTCAGCGTGTCCACGGCGGTGAACGAGCGGGTCAGCTCGACCAGCCCGAACGGGTCGGCCAGCCGCAGCCGCAGCGGGCCGATCCGGTAGCGGCCGCGGGCGTCGGACCGGATCGGGTAGTGCACGGTCCGGTGCTGCCCCGGGCCGATCCGGTCCACGGTGAAGCGCGGCCGTCCGCCCAGCGTGTACGGCACCTCGTCCTCGAGCAGCAGCAGCCCGGTCGGCAGGAACGACACGTTCTCCAGCACCAGCCGCGCCGTGGCCGGCTGCCCGGCCGGCACCCGGACCGGTGCGACGTCGCGGGTGCAGGACAGCCGGAACCGGGTCCGGGCGACCACGGCCGCGGCGACCAGCGGCAGCGCGATGAGGAAGATCGCGACCCGCAGCAGGTCCCGCTCGCCGAGCACGATCCCGCACAGCGCCGCGGCGACGCCGGCCGCGAGCAGGCAGCGGCCCCGGGTGGTCAGGCCGGACAGCGCGGCCCGCACGGTGTCAGACCCTCCGGCCGACCGGCGGCGCGTCCGCGGGCCTCGGCACCGGGACCGACCGCAGCACGGACTCGACCACGCTCTCGGTGCCGCGCCGGGCGATCTGCGCCTCCGCGGTCAGCAGCAGCCGGTGCGCCAGCACGGGCTGGGCCAGCCGCTGCACGTCGTCGGGCAGCACGTAGTCGCGGCCGGACAGCGCGGCCTGGGCCTTGGCCGCCCGCAGCAGCTGCAGGCTGGACCGCGGCGAGCCGCCGAGGCGCAGGTCGGGGGCCCGGCGGGTGGCGTTGACCAGGTCCACGACGTACTGCCGGACGGCGTCGGAGACGTGCACGCGGCGGACCACGTCGATGAGCATCCGGACCTCGGTCGCGGTGGAGACCGGGGTCAGGACGTTCAGCGGGTCGTCGCCGGCGTGCTCGCGCAGCATGACCATCTCGGCGCTCGCGTCCGGGTAGCCCATCGAGATCCGGGCGGTGAACCGGTCCCGCTGCGCTTCCGGCAGCGGGTAGGTCCCCTCCATCTCGATCGGGTTCTGGGTGGCGACGACCATGAACGGCGCCTCCAGCACGTACGTCGTGCCGTCGACGGTGACCTGGCGCTCCTCCATGCACTCCAGCAGCGCGGACTGGGTCTTGGGCGAGGCGCGGTTGATCTCGTCGCCGACGACCAGGTTCGCGAACACGGCCCCGGGCCGGAACTCGAAGTCCCGGTTCTCCTGGTTGTAGACGCTCACCCCGGTGACGTCGGAGGGGAGAAGGTCGGGCGTGAACTGGATGCGCCGGACCGAGCAGTCGACCGACCGGGCCAGCGCCTTGGCCAGCTTCGTCTTGCCGACCCCGGGCACGTCCTCGATCAGCAGGTGACCCTCGGCCAGCAGCACGACGATCGCCAGCCGGACGGTCTCCGGCTTGCCGTCGATGACGCGCTCGATGTTCGCCGCGATCCGACCTCCGGCCTCGCCGACCACGTCCACCCGGACGGGTCCGCTTCCTGCCGCATCCTGCACCGCCACCGCTGCCTCCTCGCCGGGCCGCGTCGCCCGGCCGCCCGCCATCGGGGGCAGCCACACGCGGCCTGCCCCAACCTACGGACCAGTCTGTCAAAGTGTTCCCGACAGGGCACCGATGTAGCTTGATCCGTTACCGACGCTCCGGCGCCACCTGCCGGTTTCTGCGTCGAAGCGGGTCCGGTGGCCGGTCGTGGGATCCTGGGGCTTCCTTGCAACCGAGGAGGACCATGTCCGCGCCCACTGCCCGTCAAGGGCTCGAGGTGACGACGCACCGCACCGTCACGGCGACCAGCGAGTCGTCGGACGGCATGACTCTCGACGAGCTGGCCGGCCTCTTGCGCCGCGCCATGGCCGCCGGGATCGACCCGCAGACGCCCATCCGCGTCCGCGTCCGTCGCAACGGTGCCGTCGTGTCCGCCAGCGTGGAGGGAGTAGCCAGCGGGGTGTGACGCCGGGGCGCCCCTGATCCCCTGGGTCAGGGGCGCCACGTCCAGTGCCACGCCTCGCTCGGCACGTCGTTGACGAATCCGTACGACCCCGCGTTCGCGCGCAGCCAGCGCAGCGTCGCCGGATCCGTCACCTGGATGTCCGCGGACAGGCCCAGCCCGTGGGTGCTGTGCCCGGGGGCCGCGGCCAGGTTCCCCGTCCCGCTCCGGTACGCCTGATACAGCGCCGCCTGCTCCGCGTACGTCCGGTATCCGCTGTTCACGTGCAGGTCGTGCCCGGCCTTCGTGGCCGCGGCGTCCATCCGCCCGAACGACTGGGCCGCCGGCGTGTACATCCGCTTTCCGTCGCCGACCGGGCTCAGCTCGGCGGCGGGCAGCCGCCCGTTGACGCCGGCCGGCGTGCTCGGCAGCACCCGTACCGGCTCGTTGAGCAGCGCGGTCGCCGTGTCCAGATCGGTCCGGCCGGTCCCGTCCAGCCCGTGCGCCCGCTGGTACGCCCGCAGCGCCGCCTCGGTGCGGGGCCCGAACTTCCCGTCCTGCGGACCCGGGTCCAGCCCGGCCGCGGCCAGCCGCCGCTGCAGGGCGCGGACCGCCGCGCCGGAGTCGCCCGGCCCGAGGCCGACCCCGGCCGGCCGATCGGGCGCGCCGGTCCTGGGCACGGCACCGCTCGCCGCGGACAGCTCCAGCGCGGCCCGGCGGTCGGCGTCGGAGACCTCGGTCGCGGTCCGCCGCAGCAGCTGCGCGCTGCGGTCGACCTCCTCGGCCCAGGCCCGCAACCGGGCGTCCAGCCCGGCCAGGTCGACCGGCAGCCGGGCCTTCGCGTCGTGCTGCGTCGTCCGCAGCCAGGTGATCGCGCGGGCCGCGGCCTCGCCGCTCTGCGCCGCGCCGGTGAAGGCGGGCGCGGCCGCGGTCAGGCCGGGGATGTCGTACTCGGACATGCTCAGTCCTTCCCGAGGACCCGCTGGAAATGCGCGAACCGCCGGGCCACGTCGCTGCCGTAGTCGCCGCCCGTGGTGGCCGAGTCCGCGCTCCGGCCGGCCCGCAGGGCCCGGTCCACGTTGCCCGGCCCGGCGTTGTACGCCGCGGCCGCCTCGGTCACGTTGCCGTCGTAGTGCGTCAGGTCGCCCGCGATCACCGAGGCGCCGTAGTCGATGTTGGCCGCCGGGTCCTTCCAGTCGTGGGTCCGGAAGAACTCCGGGTGCGCGGACCGGTTGATCTGCATGAGGCCGAAGTCGTTGCCGTTGGTGGCGGTCGGGCTGCGCCCGCCGAACCCGATCCGGTGCGGGTCGCCGGTCTCCCGGTCCATGATCGCCAGCAGCAGGGCGGGGGAGACGTGGTGCTTCGCGGCCGACCTCTCCACCAGCGGCAGCAGCGTCCGGTACTGCGGCGGCAGCGCGGCCGGAGCCGGCGCCGGGTTCGGTGCGGCGTGGGTGCCGGGCTTGCCCGGGTCCTTGCGGTAACCGGTGCTGGGCCGGCGCAGCCCCAGCTCGCCACCGGAGCGGCCGGTGAGGCGCAGGTCGTCGGTGGCGACGCCCATCGTGGCCAGGATCGCGTTGAGCTCGCTGAGGTGCGCCTGCAGCCGCCGGTCGAACAGCTGTGCGACCGGTCCCGAGAACGTCACCGGCGCGATCGTCCGGACCGCCTTGTTGAACTCCGTACGCAGCTCGTGGCCGACCTGGTCGAGGTCGTCGGCGATCTCCCGGGCGGTCTGCTGCTGCTCGCTCATCAGCACCCCTCCGCGGCCCGGACCAGGCCGGCCAGCTCGACGGCGACCTCGTCCGGGGTGCCGCGGCCGATCTCGACCTCGTCCGGACCCCCGGGCCGTACGGTCCACAGGCCGTCCTCGCCGCCGTCGACCCAGGCCAGCTCGTCGGTGACGACCGTGGTCGGGCCGGTGCCGCGGGCCGCGCCGTCGCGGCGGACGACCTCGACCCGGCTCACCGCGACCGGCCGGGCCAGCGCCCGGACCAGCGCGGGCGGGCAGCCGGCCGCGCGGGCCAGCGTCTCCGCGTCGGCCGGGTCGGCGGTCCGGAAGGCCGCGTAGCGCGAGACGGGCAGGGAGCCGGCCCAGCGCTCGGGCGCCACCTCTCCACCGCGCCCCACCAGGTCCAGCCGCGCGGCCAGGTGCGCGCCGACGTCGAGCTCGTCGGCGACCCCGGCGCGCTCCCAGCCGGTGGCGGTGGGGGAGAGCAGCACGCTCACGTCACCCACCCTGACCTGCAGCCGGGTCACCGCACCGAGCGCGGAGTGGGCGGCCGAGACGACCAGCGACGGAGCCTGCTCCGCCCGGTCGGCCGGCGCGTTCCCGGGCGCGGTGCCGATCCAGCCGTACGCGACGTCCCCCACGTTCCCCCACTCTCGTCTCTGGCGGACCTGGACATTACTGGCCAACCAGACATTTCTTCGAGCCGCCAGCCGGGTGACGGCAGCGCTCCGGACCTGTCCGGGGGCGTGGTGGAGCGGTCGGGAAGCGAAATCAGGTCTCGGTGGAGCGAAGTGGGGTATGGTGGCGCGCGGTGGAGGACGAGGGGGTCACCAGCCCACCTCGGAGACCACCTCGACGGGTCGAGCGGAGGTGGGGCCGTGTTCCTCGGCACCCATTCGCCACGGCTCGACGACAAGGGCCGGCTCTTCCTGCCGGCCAAGTTCCGGGACGAGCTGGCGGAGGGCATCGTGATCACCAAGGGGCAGGAGCGTTGCCTCTACGTGTTCCCGATGGCCGAGTTCCAGCGGGTCACCGAGGCGATGTCGCAGGCGCCGGTGACCCAGAAGGCGGTCCGGGACTACAGCCGGGTGTTCTTCGCCAGCGCCTCCGACGAGGTGCCGGACAAGCAGGGCCGGATCACGGTTCCGCCGGCGCTGCGGGAGTACGCGGGACTGACCAAGGACTGCGTCGTCATCGGCGCCAACACCCGGGTCGAGGTCTGGGACGCCGCGGCCTGGGAGAGCTACCTGGCCGACCGGGAGCAGGCCTTCGCCGAGCTGGAGGAGGAGGTGCTCCCGGGAGTGCTGTGAGCTGGTGATGCCGTCGTGGGGTGAGGTCTCCCCCCGCTCCGGCCGGTCTCCTGACGCCCCTTCCCCGGTGTCAGGCGGCCGCCGGAATCGGCTCCCTGACGCCCCTTCCCCGGTGTCAGGCGGTCGTGAGCGGGCGGGGGTCCTGGTCGCACGAAGGCAGTGGTACGGGCGGGGTCGAGGTCGCGGGGGCGACAACCTTTCAGGGGGGTCGAGGTGGGCGGGGTGCCGACGCACGTTCCGGTCCTGCGGGACCGGGTGCTCGCGCTGCTGGCGCCGGCACTCACCGCGCCCGGAGCGGTCGCCGTGGACGCGACGCTCGGCCTCGGCGGGCATTCGGCCGCGCTGCTCGCGGCCCACCCGGAGCTCCGGCTGATCGGCATCGACCGCGACCCGGAGGCGCTGCGCCTGGCGGCCTCGCGCTTGTCCTCCTTCGCGGATCGGGTCTCCCTGCACCAGGCCGTCTACGACGAGATCCCGGCCGTGCTGGCCGCGGCCGGGGTGTCGCGTGTGGACGGTGTGCTGTTCGACCTCGGGGTGTCCTCGCTGCAGCTGGACGAGACCCGGCGCGGGTTCTCGTACTCGCAGGACGCCCCGCTGGACATGCGGATGTCCTCGTCCGGTCCCACTGCCGCCGAGGTCGTCAACGAGTACTCCGAGGACGAGCTCACCCGGATCCTGCGCGAGTACGGCGAGGAGCGCTGGGCCCGCCGGATCGCGCAGTTCATCGTGCGCGAGCGGCCGCTCACGTCCTCCGCGCGGCTGGTCGAGCTGGTCCGGGACGCGATCCCGGCCGCGGCCCGCCGGACCGGGGGCAACCCGGCCAAGCGCACGTTCCAGGCGCTGCGGATCGAGGTCAACCGGGAGCTCTCGGCGCTCTCGGCGGCGATGCCGGCCGCGATCGACGCCGTCCGGGTCGGGGGGCGGGTCGTCGTGCTGAGCTACCACTCGCTGGAGGACCGGATCGTCAAGCAGGCGTTCGCGTCCCGGGCGCGGGACACCTCGCCGCCCGGGCTGCCGGTGCCGCTGCCGTCCGCCGCACCGACGCTGCGGGTGCTCACCCGCGGCGCCGAGGCGCCGACCGACACCGAGATCGCCGAGAACCCGCGGGCGGCGTCGGCGCGGCTGCGGGCGGCCGAGCGACTTCGGGACGCGGCGTGATGCCGCCCGTGGGCGGCGGTCAGCCATCCGCCCTCGGCGGCGGTACGCCGTCGTCCCGTCCCGGCGGCGGTACGCCGTCCTCCGGTCCCGGCGGCGGCACTCCGTCGTCACATCTCGGCGGCACTCCGTCGTCCCGGTCGTCGTCCCGGTCGTCGTCGCCGAGCCTCGGTGGCGGTGCCTCCTCGTCCCGTCCCGGGTCCCCGAGCTCCGGCGCACCCGGCCGCGCAACTTCCCCGCGCGCGCCGGGTGCCGCCGGTCCGTCCACCCCGGCCCGGCCGGGCACCGGCGCCGCGCCCGGCCGGCTCGGCTCGGGCGACCGGCCCGGGGCGGCTCCGGCGCGGCCCGGTACTGGCGCCGCGCCCGGCCGGCTCGGCTCGGCTGCCCCGGCTCGGCCGGGTACGGGCTCGTCGCCCGGCCGGCTCGGCGGTGGTGCCGCGCGGCGGGTGGAGAGCAGTGTGGCGACGCCGACGCGGGGAACCGGTCTGCGACCGCCGCCGCGGCGGAGCTGGCTGCGGGACCTGGTCCAGGGTACCGAGCCGGGTCCGGCGCCGCGCGAGCGCACCCGCTCCACCGACAGCTCCGCCGTGGGTCGCACGGAAACCCGCGGCGGAGCCCACCCGGCCCGTGGCACCGCCCCGCGCCGGCCGGCTCCCTCCCGGACGCAGCCCGGCACCACCGGCAAGCCGGCCGGCACCACCCGTACGCCGGATGGCACCGTCGGCAAGTCGACTCGACCGGACGCCGCCAAGTCGAGCCGTCCCGAGACCGCTAAGTCGACCCGTCCCGATACCAGCAAGTCGACCCGCCCCACGAGCGCCTCCAAGCCAGGCGCCACTGGCGCCACCGGCGCGACCCGCGCCGCTGGCGCCACCGGGACCACTGGGGTGTCAGCCGCGACCAAGGCCGGCGCGACTCGGGCCGCTGGCGCTGCGCGGGCGGCCGGGAGCGCGACCTCCGGTGCTGCGCGGGCGGCCGGGAGCGCGACCTCCGGTGCTGCGCGGACTGCCGGGGCGGGCGCGGCCTCCGGTGCTGCGCGGACTGCCGGGGCGGGCGCGGCCAAGGCCGGCGCGACTCGGGCTGCTGGCGCCACCCCCACGGCGGGGGGCGCGGCGGCCGGGGCCACGCGAGCGGCGGGGTCGAGCGCGGCCAGGGCCGGTGCGACCCGGGCCGGAGCTACGAGGGCGCCGGGCAGCGGGGCCGCGGCCGGGGGTCGGGTGGGTGGGGCTCGGCCGGAGACGGCTCGGACCCGGACCGCGCCCGTGCTGCGGCTGGTCGCCGGACACGCGCCACAGGCACCGAAGACCCCGTTCGTGCTGCTGGTGCTCTCGCTGCTCGGCGGTGGTCTGATCACCCTGCTGCTGCTGAGCTCGGCCTCCTCCGCGGACGCCTTCACCCAGCGCACGCTGCAGCAGGACAACCGTGAGCTGTCGGTGAAGGAACAGGAGCTGGCCCGCGAGGTCGCCGCCTCCGAGGCCCCCGGCGCGCTGGCATCGAAGGCCCGCGAGCTGGGCCTGGTCGAAGGCGGCGAGCCCGGGTTCCTCGTGGTCGACCCGACCGGCCGTACCCGGGTCGAGGGCACCCCGGTGCCGGCGACCTCGCCGCCCCCGCCGCCGAAGCCGACCCCGTCGCCCACGCCCACCCCGTCCGGGTCCCCGACCCCGTCCGGGTCCCCGACCGCGGCCCGCCCCGGTACGTCACCGAAGGCGACGCCCACCCCGGGCGGCACGAGACCGGCGCCGAGGACGACGCCCCCGCCGAAGACCACGCCCAGGATCACGCCGACGCCCGGAGGCACCCGGTGACCCAGTTCGACGCGGACCCCGGCTCGCCGGGCGCGTGGACCGGCCGTTCGGCCCCACGTTCGGCCGGTCGTCCCCCGACCGGCGCCGGTCGCGCCGCCTCGTCCCTCCCCTCGGGGCCTGACGGCGCGACCGGCATCACCCCGACGTCGTCCGGGTTCGGCTTCACCGGCCGGACCCGTGTCCCTGGCCCGGTCGCCGGCGGTAGAGCAGCCGCCGGCGGCCGGGCGTCCAACGCGGCCCGCTCCGGCGGGACGCGTTCGGGCGCGCCGGAGAGCCGGGCCGGGACGCCGACCCGCCGGACCCCGGCGGAGACCGGGCGCCGGATGACGTCGCTCGGCGTCGGCGCCCGTGGCGCCGCGCCGACCGGCACCCGCCAGACCACCCCGCGCGGCGCGACCTCCGACCCCCGCGCCACGACCCGGGGCGGCACGCCCGCCCGCGGCACCGGCGCGACCCGCGGCGCCACCTCTGTCCGCGGCTCCAACACCGGCGCGACCCGCGGCGCGGGCACCGGCCGGACGACCACCGCAGGCCGGGGCGCCGAGTCCGGCCGCAGCACGCCGCGCGGCGCCGGCACCACCCGCGGGACCACGTCCGCCCGCGCCACCAGCACCGCCCGCGCCACCAGTACCGCCCGCGCCAGTACCGCCCGCGCCAGTACCGCCGGCGCCACCAGTACCGCCGGTGCCACCAGTACCGCCGGTGCCACCAGTACCGCCGGTGCCACCAGTACC
>DASYKU010000066.1 GCA_035995165.1 Mycobacteriales bacterium | reverse complement strand
ACGCTCGTCGGCAGGCCGGCCAGGATGGCGGCGTTGCGGCCGATCGTGAGGCCCTGGTCGCCGGTCTGGGTGGTGGCCGCGATCGCGACCTCGTCGATGCGCTCCGGCGGCAGCTCCGGATGGCGGCGCAACAGCTCGCGGATCACCGCGACGACCATGTCGTCGGAGCGGGTCTCCGCGTACAGACCGGTGGGGCCGGCCTTCCCGAACGGTGTCCGGGCGCCGTCGACGAAGACGACGTCCCTTCCGGAGCGGCTCATGCGGCCACTCTAACGCGAGAAGCTACTCGTCGGTAACAACGCGCGCTGTGGCGGTCATCGCGTTCGCCAGCAGGGGTGCGGCCAGCTCGATCTGCCAGTGCCGGGCGCCGCCCGCGGCCAGCACGGCCGTCACCCCGTCGACCGACATGTCGGCCGGGGGCGACCAGGCCAGCCGGCGGACCAGGTCAGGGGAGAGGAGGTTCTCGACCGGGATCGCGTGCTGCTTGGACAGCGCGGCCAGCGCGGCCCGGGCCGCGGCCAGCCGGGCGGCCGCGTCCGGGTCCCGGTCGGCCCAGCGGTTCGGCGGCGGCGGCGCGTCGCTCGGCACCGCCGACAGCGGCAGGTCGATCTCCGGCAGCGCCCGGGCGGCCTCGACCGCGCCGAACCAGCGGCGCAGCTGACGCAGCTGCTGCCGGCCGGAGAACACCGGCAGCGCGGCCAGCTCCTCGGCGGTGGCCGGGTTCGCGGTCGCGGCGGCGACGATCGCGCTGTCCGGCAGCACCCGGCCCGGGGCGATGTCGCGCTGCCGGGCCAGCCCGTCCCGCGCCTCCCAGAGGGCCCGGACGGTGGCCAGCGCGCGGCGGCCGCGGACCCGGTGGATGCCCGAGGTCCGGCGCCAGGGCTCGGCCCGCGGGGGCGGCGGCGGGGCGGCCGCGACCGCGGCGAACTCCTCCGTGGCCCAGTCCAGCTTGCCGGCGTCGGCCAGCTGCACCTCGAGCAGGTCGCGCAGCTCGACCAGCACCTCGACGTCCAGCGCCGCGTACGCCAGCCAGGAGCGGGGCAGCGGCCGGGTCGACCAGTCGGCGGCCGAGTGGCCCTTCTCCAGGGCCAGCCCGAGCTGGCTGTCCACCATCGCGCCGAGGCCGACCTTCTCGTACCCGAGCAGGCGGCCGGCCAGCTCCGTGTCGAACAGCGTCCGCGGGTGCATGCCGAGCTCGGACAGGCAGGGCAGGTCCTGGCTGGCCGCGTGCAGAACCCACTCGGCGTCCGCGATCGCGGCGCCGAGCGCGGACAGGTCGGCCAGCGGGACGGGGTCGATCAGCACGGTCCCGGAGTTCTTGCGGCGGAGCTGGACCAGGTAGGCCCGCTGCCCGTACCGGTAGCCGGACGCGCGCTCGGCGTCCACCGCGACCGGTCCGATGCCGGCGGCCAGCCGGGCGATCGCCGCGGCCAGGTCGGCCTCGGTCGTGATCGGCTCCGGTACGCCCTCGCGCGGCTCGACCAGCGGCACCGCCACCCGGGCTTCGGCGACGACCTCGGGATCCACCTCGGGCTCGGCCGGTGGGGCGACCGGCGCGGCGCCGTTGGCGGCGACGCGGGAGCCGTCCAGGTCCGTGGCTGACTCGCCCCCGGGAGCCGTCGACTCGGTCACGGGGGCTTGCGCGTCCTGGTAGTCCGTCAGCGGATGATGCCTGCGCGCATGACCAGCGCGACCATCTCGGCCCGGTCCCCGGTGCCGAGCTTGCGGGCGATGCGGGCCAGGTGGCTCTTCACGGTGAGCGCCGAGAGGCTCAGCGTCTCACCTATCTGCTTGTTGGACTTGCCGTCCGCGACCAGGCGGAGCACCTCGATCTCGCGGGCGGACAGGTCGGCGACGCCGCTCTCGCTCGGGCCACCGCGCAGGCCGGCGGCCAGCAGCGAGGCGACCGAGGGGTCCGCGTAGACCCCGCCGTCGAGGACCCGGCGGACGCCGTCGGAGACCACCGAGGGGGAGGCGGACTTGAGCAGATAGCCCTGGGCGCCGGCCACGAACGCGGCTCGCACCGAGTAGGGGTCGTCGGCGGCGGAGAGCACGACGAGCCGCGGCCAGCCCGAGCTGCGCAGCTCGCCGAGCAGGTCCAGACCGTTGCCGTCGGGCAGTCCCAGGTCGAGAATGCACAGGTCACAGGGGCCGGAGGCGTGCGCGCGGGCGCGGGCCTCGGCCACGCTGGCGGCCTCGTACACCTCGGCGGCGCCCATCGAGCGCAGCTTGGTGACGATCGATTCACGCAGCAGTGGATGGTCGTCCACCACCAGCGCGGTGAAGCGCTGCGCTGTCGCGGGTCCGACACCCTCCATCGACCCCGCCGTGGCCTGCAGTGCGGTCACGTCCGCCCCTCTCGTACCCTCTGTGGTCACGCCGTGCCCTCCCGTGGCCCGCTAGTGGAGCGCGGTGGTCCGCGGGCCGGCAGCTCCACGCGGGATGGCCAGCATCTCCGGGCGACAGCCTGCCGTGCACGGCGGGGCCGACGCTACTCCCTTCGGGGTATTCTCGGGGGAAGGTGACAACATCAGGTGTTGATGCCTCGGGATTTGGCAACACCCGATAGTGTGTGCGGCCTGATCCACCTGGATCGCGGGGGGTGGCCCGGGAATGGGAGAGTGGAACGATGCGCAGACGACTCGTTCGCGCGGTGGTGTTCGTGGCCATAGCGCTCGGCATCGCGGTGGGAGCAGCGGACGCGGCCGGCGCGGTCACTTTCAGCCCGCACTCGGTGTCGCTCAACGGTTCGGCTTGGGACTGAGGGCTTTCCTCGGTATGAAGCCTGACCGGGCAGTTCAGCTCATCATCGCCATGCTGGCGGTAGTGGGTACGACGCTGTCCGTGCTCGCCGGGTGGGGCCTGCCGTCCTGGCTGACCCTCGGCGTGTTCGTGGCCGCGGTGGCCATCACCGAATGGGTCGCCGTCCGGGTCCGCATCGTCGTCGGTAAACAGGGCGTCACCTTCGCCCTGAACGACCTCGTGCTGGCGGTCGCCTTCGTCCTGGTCTCGCCGGGTGCGTGGGCCGCGGTCGGCATGGCGCTCGGCTTCGCGCTCGCCCGGGGCGGGATCCGGAACCGGTCGCCCCTCAAGCTCGCGTTCAACATGGCGCAGATGTTCTGCGCCGCCGCGGCCGGCGCCCTGGTGGCGAACCTGCTCGGCGGAGGCGTGTTCGCCGCCTGCATCGGCCTCGGTACGTACGCGTTGTTCAACCACTCCCTGGTCGCCGTCCCGATCTCGGTGACGTCCGGCGTGCCGTACTTCCGGGTGCTGACCCGGATGGGCCCGATGGCGATCATGAACACGGTCGGCAACCTGTCGGTCGGCGTGCTGGCCGGCTGGCTGTGGAAGGAGCAGCCCATCGGGTTGCTCGGCCTGCTGGTGCCGATCGGCCTGCTCTGGTGGAGCTACCAGCAGCAGTCCCGGCGTGCGTCGGAAGCGCAGCTGTTCGCCGAGCTGGCCCAGGGCCAGCAGCGGCTCGGCGGCTCCGTCGACGCGTCCGCCCAGGTCATCACCATCGCCGCGGCCCGCCTGTTCGGCGCCGCGCGGGTGGAGATGCTGCTGCGGCACCCCGATGGCCTCCTCCGCTACGTCGGGGACGACAGCGGTGTCGCCGCCCGGACCCGGGTCGACTCCGACGCGCTGGACGGCCCGTGGGCCCTGCGCGCGCTCGCCGCTCGCGGCGTGCTGATCGGCGAGGACGGCGACCAGCCGTACTGCTCGGCCGTGCTCGGCGATCCCGAGCGTCCGCTGGCCGTGCTCATCGCCCACCGTCCGCCGCTGTCGGCCACCTTCGGCCGCGCGGACGCCCAGCTGGCCGGTGTGCTCGTCGGACAGGCCGAGTCCTGGTTGTCGGTCGCCGAGCTGTCGGCCCGGCGGGACGAGGCCGTCGGGCGCGCCGAGGCGTACGGCGCCGCCAACCGGGTGCTGGGCGACATCTCCCAGGAGACCGTCCCGGCGCTGGCCGTGCTGCGCGAGTCGGCGCACCGGCTGTCCCGGCTGGCCACCCGCTTCGACGGGCCGGAGGCGGTCGACGAGATCGTCGCCGAGCTCTACTCGGTCGAGCGTGCGGTCGCCTCGCTGCTCGGCGCGATCGCGCTGGCCAGTGACGCCGAGGTCGAACAGCTGGAGCTCACCGCGGGACCCGCGGCCCCGACCCGGGACGCCGAGTGGACCACCACCGGTCGGCTCGAGGACGCCGTCGGTCCGTGATCCGACGCGGTCGGAACCTGCCGCTCGCGGCATGGGCGGCCATCGGCGGTGCCGCGATCGTCGTCACGATGATCTTGCTGGTCGGCGCCGTTCTCGCGCGCGGCGGCCTCGACCGGCTGGAAGTGCTGGCCCTCCTCATCGGGCTGCTGGTCGGCCTGGCGCTGGTCGCCGGGGGCGTGTTCTGGTCCCGGCGGGTCACCGCCGGGCTCCGGGAGCTGCACGCGGACGCGGTCCGGCGGCTGCGGGACCCCTCGCTGCGGGTGTCGACGACCGCACCGCAGCTGGTCGGCGCGGCGACCGAGTTCGCCGAGCTGGCCCGGGTGCTGGACGCGCTGCACCTGCGGGCCCGGGTCGCGGACGAGGTCGCCGAGCAGGCCCGGCGGACCGCCGAGCAGACCAGCGCGGGCGTCTTCGAGCTGCTGTCCGGCCTGGTCGCGGCCGAGGAGGCCACCCGGGGCCAGCTGTCCGCGGAGCTGCACGACACGGTCGCCCAGTCGCTCGCGGTGGCCCGGTCGCTGCTGGCCGAGCGGATCGACCCCGACCCGGAGCGGATGGAGAAGGTCCGGGACCTGGTCGAGGACGCCGAGGAGCAGGTCCGCGCGGTGATGGCCCGGGCCCGGCCGGCGGCGCTGAACGACGGTGACCTGGCCTCGGCCGTGGGCGCCCTGCGGCGCGAGTTCGCCACCCGCTACCTGGTGACCGTCCGGCTGAGCTGGCCGGAGCAGGCGTACCCGCTGCCGCTGGTGTCCGCGGTGACGGTCTACCGGTTCTTCCAGGAGGCCCTGCTCAACGTCGTCAAGCACGCCGACGTGGACGAGGCCGACGCCTCGCTGGCGGTGGAACGGGACCATCTGGTGGCCAAGGTCCGCGACGCCGGGCCGGGGTTCGTGCCGAGCCAGGTGCAGTCCGGCGGGGGCCGGCACGTCGGCCTCGGGCTGCTGCGGGAGCGGGCCCGGCTGGCCGGCGGCTCGCTCGACGTCGTGACCGCCCCCGGCGAGGGTACGGAGCTGACGCTGCGGCTGCCGATGGCGCCGCGGGCGGGACTGGTGCTCGGCTCCGGCAGTGGGTCCAGCAGCGTCCCGGGCAGCCCGCTGCGGGTCTGAGCGGGCTCAGCCCCGGTTCGGCAGGGCGGTGACCCCGGCCGGCGGCAGCCCCGCCGCCGTGCAGAGCAGCTCCGCGAACGCGCGCAGGTGCGCCGAGACGTCCTGCCCGACCGGCGTCCAGGACGCCCGCAGCTCCAGGTCGGAGGTGCGGCGCGGTCCGGCCAGGTCGCCGAAGCGGGTGGAGGAGGTCTGGGTGACGGTGCCACCGGCGGCGCGGAACCCGGCCCCGGCGGTCTCCAGCGCGTCCAGCAGCCAGCTCCAGCCGACCTCGGGCAGCAGCGGGTCGCCGGCCATCTCCGCGTCCAGCTCGGCCGAGGCGTACCCGACCAGGCGCAGGGTGCCTTCCCAGGCCTCGTAGCCGGCCGGGTCGTGCAGCAGGACGAGGCGGCCGGTGGCGACCTCCTCGTCGGCGATCAGCAGCGTCAGCGCCACCGCGTGCGTCCACGGGGCCAGCTTCTGCGGCGGCCGGACCTCCTCGACCCGGACCTCGGACCGGACCCGGGCCAGGCCCAGGCTGCGCACCGCCGCGGCGAACTCGGCGGGCGCGAGCGAGCGGCCCCGCGGCCGGGGCATGTCGCGTTCAGGCACCGTGGCTGACATCTCGGACGACCCTCTCCGGCGCGTCAGGCCGCCGCGCCGAGCGCGGACCGGCGGACCGTGGGGGATTCCGTTGCGTACGGACCCACGAGCAGCGCCGTACCGCAGTCGCGGCAGGCCAGCTCGGTGCACTCCGGCCCGTGGCCGTCGCCGCAGGGCGGCGTCTCGAAGGCACGCTCGTCCCCGCAGCGCGGACAGGGCCTCGTCGTCGTGGGCATCGGACCTCCTCGGCACGGTTGGGGGAAGGTGCTTGTCGCGTCCGTAGGGCGACGGTGACACGCGGGGCGCCGGCGACGCGGGAGGACACCCGGCGTGTCGCGGCGGCAACCCTTACGCCGCCCGGTCCGTCCCGGTACGTCCCCGCGAGCGGACGGCCGGGGAGCGCCGGGAGCGAACCACGGACAGAGTGGCAGGATGGCGGCGATGAGCGCGACACCGGCCGTACGGACCGAGTCCCTGCTGGTCCGGGCGATGCGCCGGGAGCCGGTGGAGCGGACCCCGGTGTGGTTCATGCGCCAGGCCGGCCGGTCGCTGCCGGAGTACCGGGCGCTGCGGGCCGGCGTCGGCATGCTCGAGGCCTGCACCCGACCGGACCTCATCACCGAGATCACCCTGCAGCCGGTCCGCCGGCACGGGGTGGACGCGGCGATCCTGTTCTCCGACATCATGGTGCCGCTGCGGGCGGCCGGGGTGGACCTGGACATCGTGCCCGGGGTCGGCCCGGTGGTCGCGGCGCCGATCCGGGACGCGGTCGCGGTCGAGGCCTTCCCGGCGCTGGACCCGGGCCAGGTCCCGTACGTCGGCGAGGCGGTCGGGATGCTGGTCCGGGAGCTGGCCGGCACCCCGCTGATCGGCTTCGCCGGGGCCCCGTTCACGCTGGCCAGCTACCTGGTCGAGGGCGGCCCGTCGCGCGACCAGGCCAGGACGAAGGCGTTCATGCACGGTGCGCCCGAGCTCTGGTCGGCGCTGCTGGGCCGGCTGGCCACGATCGCGGCGACGTTCCTGCGGGTGCAGGCGGAGGCGGGCGCGTCCGCGCTGCAGCTGTTCGACTCCTGGGCCGGCGCGCTGTCGGCCGCCGACTACGTCCGCTTCGTGCAGCCGCACAGCGCCGCGGTGTTCGCCGCGCTGTCCGACCTCGACCTCCCGCTGGTGCACTTCGGCGTCGGGACGGGGGAGCTGCTCGGGCTGCTGGGGGAGGCCGGCGCGAGCGTGGTCGGCGTCGACTGGCGGGTGCCGCTGGACGAGGCCACCCGCCGGGTCGGGCCGGACCGGGCCGTGCAGGGCAACCTCGACCCGGCCCTGCTGCTGGCCGACTGGCCGGTGGTCGAGGCCGAGGTGCGCCGGGTCGTGGCCGAAGGCCGGGCGGCCCCCGGCCACGTGTTCAACCTCGGCCACGGCGTCCTGCCGGACACCGACCCGGCCGTGCTCACTCGGACTGTGGAACTGGTCCACTCGCTGCCGGGGTAGCCGTCCGGCGGCGGACCGCCCAGCGTGCGGCCAGCGCGAGCGGGATGCCGACGATCAGGAACGGCAGCAGCGCGCCGAGCACCATCGCCAGCCAGCCCACGGTCGCGGTGAACGCGTGCCAGCCGTCCTGCAGGCCGCCGGCGAAGCCGCTGCGGTCCACCGGTGCCGGGGCCGCCGCGGCGCCGTGGGCCCGCAGGTCCAGCGTGATCGTCGCGTAGCTGACCTGGCCGGCCAGCGCCCGCTGCCGGGCCTGCAGCGACTCCAGCTCGGTGGTGCGGGTGGACAGCTCGCCCTCGACCGCGACCACGTCGCCGATCTTGTCGGCCCGGGACAGGATGGCCCGGATCCGGGCGATGGAGGCCTGCATGGTCGCCACCCGGGAGCCGATGTCGGCCACGTCCTCGGTGACGTCCTGGCTGCTGCTGGTCCGGGACTGCTCGGTGCCGAGCTTCCCGAGCTGGTCCAGCAGCGCGTCCAGCCGGCCCGGCGGGACCTTGAGCACCAGCTTGGCGTGCGCACCGGAGCCGGAGCCGGACCGGTCGTCCCCGGCCACCACGCCGCCGGCGGCCCGGGCCGCGGACTCGGCCGCGCCGGCCCGGCCGGGTACGTCGTCGACCACGACCGTGAGGTCGGCCGTCCGGATCAGCGCCGGTTCGATCCGGATCGCGCTGGTGTCGCCCGGCGCGGCCGCCTTCCCGCCCGTCGCGGTGGCGGAGTCCGCCGCCTGGGACCCGGCGGCCGGGACCGCCGACCCGGGCGCGCCCACGGCCTGCTCGCCGATCGTGTTGCTCGCCGCGCTGCCCGTGTCGCTGCCGGAGTCGTTGCTGCCCGAGCTGCATCCGGCCAGCGCGCCGGCCAGTGCGAGCGTCACCGCTGCCGCGCCCAGCCCCCTCGCCCGTACGTTCACTGTGCCTCCTCGCCCTGTGGTGGCGGTGCGACCACCCGGCCGGGTGATCGGTTCCGCACCGGAGATCGCGATCCGGTCTCGATCCCGTCGAGGCGAGCGAGCAAGATAGATGGCGTGGCGCGCGTCGTGGTGATCGGAGCCGGCATCGCGGGGTTGGCCGCGGCGCTGGCCGTCTCCCGCGAGGCGCCGCCCGGGACCCGCATCACGATCGTCGACGGCGCGTCCAAGGTCGGCGGCAAGCTGCGGGTGTCCCCGGTCGGCGGCCTGCCGGTGGACGAGGGCGCGGAGACGTTCATCGCCCGGCAGCGCGAGGGCGTGGAGCTGGTCCGCTCGGTCGGCCTCGGCGGCGAGATCGTGCACCCGGTCACCAACGAGGCCGCGGTCGCGATCGACGGGGTCTGCCACAAGCTGCCGCCGCGGACGGTGCTCGGCGTGCCCTCGGACCGGGCGGCGCTGCGCCGCAGCGGGCTGCTCACCGAGGAGGGGCTCGCCGCGGTCGGCGCCGACCGGGCCGAGCCGGCCCCGCTCGGCGACCCCTCCGTCGGTCAGTACGTAGGCCGCCGGCTCGGCCGCGAGGTCGTCGACCGGCTGGTCGACCCGCTGCTGGGCGGGGTGTACGCGGGCCGCGCCGACGGGCTGTCGCTGCGGGCGACGATGCCGGCGCTGGCGGCCGCGCTGGACCGGGACGGCGGCAAGCTGGTCGCGGCGGCCCGCTCGGTGGTCGACGCGGCCGCGCCCGACGCCGGGCCCGCGTTCGCCGCGCTGGACGGCGGGATGGGCGTGCTGCCCGAGGCGGTGGCCCGGTCCGCCGGCGCCGACGTCCGGCTGCGGCTGCCGATCCGCCGCATCGAGCGCACCACCGGCGGTTTCCGGCTGGTCGGCGGTCCGGTGCCGGACCCGGTCGCGCTGGTCGCGGACGCGGTCGTGGTGGCCGCGCCGGCCGGCAAGGCGGCCGGGCTGCTGGAGGGCCTGGCGCCCTGGGCCGCGCACGAGCTGGCCGCGATGGAGTACGCGAGCGTCGGCATCGTCACGCTGGCCTTCCCGGCCGCGGCGCTGTCCGGCCTGTCCGGCTCCGGGCTGCTGGTGCCGGGGGTCGAGGGCGGCGGCGCGGTCAAGGCCGTGACGTACTCCTCGAACAAGTGGAAGCACCTCGACGGGCACGACCTCGCGATCGTGCGGGCCTCGGTCGGTCGGCACCGCGAGGCCCGGGTGCTGCACCGCGACGACACCGAGCTGGTCCGGCTCGTGCTGGGGCAGCTGACCGCGCTGGCCGGCATCCGGTCCGCGCCGGTCGCGCACCGGGTGACCCGCTGGGGCGGCGCCCTCCCGCAGTACGCGCCGGGACATCTGGAGCGGGTCCGCCGGATCCGGGCCGACGTCGGCCGGGTCCCGGGGCTGGCCGTCTGCGGGGCGGCGTTCGACGGGGTCGGCATCCCGGCCTGCATCCGGTCCGGGTACGCCGCCGCCGGGCAGATCGTCGAGCACCTGCGAGAATCGACGCGTGGCAGTGGATGGGAAGAAGGCGCGTGAGCTCAACGCGGTGATCCGGTACACGGGCTGGTCGGTGTTCCGGGCGACCGCCCCGATGCCGGCCGACCGGGTCGCGGCCGCGACCGAGGCCGAGGAGCTGTTCGAGCAGCTGGCCAGCAAGGACATCGTCATCCGGGGCACGTACGACGTGTCCGCGCTGCGGGCCGACGCCGATGTGCTGATCTGGTGGCACGCGGCGTCCGCCGACGACCTGCAGGAGGCGTACGGGCGGTTCCGGCGGACCGCGTTCGGCCGGGCGCTCACCCCGATGTGGTCCCAGCTGGCCCTGCACCGGCCGGCCGAGTTCAACAAGAGCCACGTCCCGGCGTTCCTGGCCGACGAGCAGGCCCGCGACTACGTCTGCGTCTACCCCTTCGTCCGGTCGTACGAGTGGTATCTGCTGCCGGACGAGGAGCGGCGGGCGATGCTGGCCGAGCACGGCAAGCTGGCCCGCGACTACCCGGACGTGCGGGCCAACACGGTCGCCTCGTTCGCGCTCGGCGACTACGAGTGGATCCTCGCGTTCGAGGCGGACGAGCTGCACCGGATCGTCGACCTGATGCGGCACCTGCGCAGCTCGGTGACCCGCCGGCACGTCCGGGAGGAGATCCCCTTCTACACCGGCCGGAAGCGCTCGGTCGCCGACCTGGTCGCCACGCTGCCGTAGCCCTCAGCGCGGGTCGGCAACGAGCGCGGCCCTCGTCTCGGCCGCCGTGCCGGATCCGGCCCCCGCCGGGCGGCGGGGGCCGGCTGCACGGGGCCGGCTGCACGGGGCCGGCTGCACGGGGCCGGCTGCACGGGGCCGGCTGCACGGGGCCGGCTGCGCGGGGCCGGCTGCGCGGGGTCGGCTGTGCGGGGTCGGCTGTGCGGGGCCGGCTGCGCGGGGCCGGCTGCACGGGGCCGGCTTGCGCGGGGGTCGGCTTGCCGCGGGGGCCGGCTGCGCGCGCCGGCACGGCCGGGGCCGTCTCGGGGCCGGAGGGCGGGCCCGCGGCGTGCTAGCGTCCCGCGGTGCGGTTGCGGTGGGCTTGTCTCGTCCTGCTCGGTACGGCGTCGCTCGCGGCCTGCGGGTCGCCGGCCCGGCCGGTGCTCGAGGCGGCCCCGGTCGCCCCGGCGGTGACGACGCCCGCGCACACCGCCCGCCCGGCCCCGCCGCTGCCCTCGGCCGGCAAGGTCGTCGCGGCGAAGAAGACGCCCAGGCCCACCCCGAAGCCGACGCCGAGGACCCAGGCGCCGGCCGGTCCGGCCGCCCCCGGCGGCGGCGCGCTGGTCGACACCTCGCACCCGGACCGGGTGATCGGCACCGGCACCGCCGCCGGCTGCACGTCCGCGGCCGTGGTCGCCGCGGTCGCCGCCGGCGGCGTGGTCACGTTCGACTGCGGCCCGGCGCCGGTGACGATCACGCTGACCCGGACGGCCAAGGTCGTCAACGCGCACCCGAAGCTGGTCCTCGACGGCGGCGGCAAGGTCACGCTCTCCGGCGGCGGGCAGCGCCGGATCCTCTACCAGAACACCTGCGACGCCCAGCAGGGCTACACGACCTCGCACTGCCAGGACCAGGACAGCCCGCAGCTGACCGTGCAGCGGCTCGGCTTCGCCGGCGGCAACTCCGCCGGGGACATGACCGAGGGCGGCGGGGGCGGCGCGATCTTCGTCCGCGGCGGCCGGTTCGCGGTGGTGGACTCGACCTTCACCGGCAACCGCTGCGACTCCTCCGGCCCGGACCTGGGCGGCGCCGCGCTGCGGGTGCTCAGCCAGTCCCAGGGCCTGCCGGTCCGGATCTCGGGCAGCAGCTTCTCCGGCGGCGTCTGCTCCAACGGCGGCGCGATCTCCAGCATCGGGGTGTCCTGGGACATCACGAACACGGTGATGTCCGGCAACCGCGCCATCGGCAGCGGCGCGAACCCGGCCCGCTCCGGTACGCCGGGCGGCGGCAGCGGAGGCGCGATCTACCTCGACGGCAACACGTTCACGCTGCGCCTGTCGGGGGTGCGGATCACCGGCAACTCGGCCGCCGAGGGTGGCGGAGCGGTGTTCTTCGTCAGCAACGACCGGACCGGCACCGCGACCGTGCAGGGCTCGACGATGACCGGCAACCCGAGCGCGGGCTTCGAGACCGCGGGGCTGCCGGGGTGGTTCTTCCTCGGCGCGAAGCCGCCGGCGATCAGCGGCTCCACGCTGGCGAAGTGAGCGCTACGCGGGCTCGTCCTCGAAAGTCAGCGAGATCGAGTTGATGCAGTAGCGGTCGTCGGTCGGCGTGCCGTACCCCTCGCCGGAGAAGACGTGGCCGAGGTGGGAGTGGCAGTTCGAGCAGAGCACCTCGACCCGGGCCATGCCCAGGTCGCGATCCTCGCGCAGGATGACCTTGTCGCCGGCCAGCGGGGACCAGAAGCTCGGCCAGCCGCAGTGCGAGTCGAACTTGGTGTCGGACCGGAACAGCTCGGTGCCGCAGGCGCGGCAGCGGTAGACGCCGGTGCGGTGGTTCTCGATGTACTCGCCGGTCCACGGGCGCTCGGTGCCGGCCTTGCGCAGCACCTCGTACGCCGCCGGGGACAGCTCGGCGCGCCACTCCTCGTCGGTCTTCTCCACGGCGGGAGCGGGAATCTGGGGCTTCGTCACCCCGCTATCGTACGCCGTACGCGGTGTCACCGACGGGCCGTGCGGGCCTCCTCGAGCACTCGGACGTAGCCCGCGGCGACGGTGGCCGGGGTGACCTCGCCGCCGGCCAGCTCGCCGGTCCGGCCGCTGAACACGGTCCGGCCCGCGGCCAGCACGACGACCTCGTCGCAGACCGCGGCCACGTTCTCCACCAGCGGGGTCGCCAGCACCACCGCGCACCGGCCGCGCAGCGCGGTCAGCCGGGCCAGGAACTGGGCCCGCTGGTCCGGGTCCAGCGCCACCGTCGGCGAGTCCAGCACCAGCAGCGCGGGCCGGTTGATCAACGCCTGGGCCAGCAGCGTGCGCTGCCGGGTGCCGGTGCCGAGCGTGCGCACCGGCCGGTCACGGAGCTCGGTGAGGTCGGTGGCGAACAGGCAGTCCTCGATCGCGGCCGGCAGCGCGGCCGCCGAGATCCCGCGCAGCCAGCCGACGTACGTCAGGAACTGGCCGACCGTGTGCCGGGGGAACGCCGACAGCGCCTGCGGGACCACGCCGATGCGGTTGCGCAGGATGCGGCGCTGGACCGGGTCGGACGGGTCCAGCCCGCAGACCGACAGCGTCCCGCCGGTCGGCGGCCGGGCCGCGGTGAGCAGCGACAGCAGCGTCGACTTGCCCGCCCCGGCCGGGCCGAGCACGCCGACGACCGGTCCGCGCAGTGCGAAGTCGGCGTCGACCAGCCCCGCCCGCCGCCGCCCGTACCGATGGGCGACATGGCCGGCCACCAGCACCGGCGGGGTCGGGCGATCAGCCGGCACAGGTCGCCGCCAGGTGGTGGCGGACCCAGCTCCGCTGCCCCTCCTGGTCCATCGCCAGCACCGGCATGACCCGGACCAGCGCGTACGACGGGACGCCCCGCTCGCCGCTGACCACGGCCTCGGCCCAGGTCAGCAGGTCGGCGTACGAGATCACGGCCTTGGCGTCGCCGACCCGGGGCGGGCACGGCGGCGGCACGATCGCGGTCAGCGCGGCGGCCTGGAACGCCAGCGGGTCGTGCCGCTGGGGCGGCGGGACGTAGATCCCGGGCCCGCTCGCGATCCGCCGGTCGATCCCGGGCTCGCTGAACCGCGACGGCACCGCCAGGTACGGCGCGAGCGCGGCCGACGCGGTCGCCAGCGCCCGGGCCGAGCCGGCCAGCTCGTCGGCGTCCTCCGAGCGCAGGCAGACGGTCACCGGCTCACCCTGCGTGCAGGCCGGGTGGGCGGGGGCGCCGCGGATCTCGGTCGGGGCCGGGTTCGTCCGCGACATCGTGAACACCGCGCCGGCCAGCATGACCGCGCCGGTCAGCCCGGTGAGCTGCCGGCTGCCGCGCCGGCCGGCCAGCGCGCTCAGCGCCAGCACGGTGATCGCCAGCAGCACCGCGACCTGCACCCAGATCAGCCGGACGTGCGGCTGCAGGAACGGCCGGTACGTCGAGACCGCGTCCACCGGCGCCAGCGGCCGGGCCCAGCCGTCGGCCCCGGCCCCGACGCAGACCAGCGCGAACACCGCGACCGTGAGCAGCGGGCCGGCCGCCCGGACCCGGGACAGCGTGCCGATCGCCCAGCCCAGCGCGGCGCAGGTGCCCAGGAAGCAGCCGGCCAGCAGCGCCAGCAGCAGGGTCGCCCCGCTCGGCAGCCCCCGGTGCGCCGTCCGGGCCGCGAAGACCACCAGCAGGACCAGGTACGCCAGCCCGGCCCAGGCGCAGGCGGCGCCGACCCGGGGGAGCGCCCCGGCCACGCGGCCGCGGTTGCTGGTCGCGGCCAGCGCCCCGAGGCCGCGCCGGCGGTGGTCCTGGATCAGCCAGGTCACCGCGCCGGCCAGCAGCGGCGCCGCGTAGAGCTGGCCGGTCAGGGCCAGGTTGAACGCGGTCGACCAGCTCGGCCCGGCCTCCGGCGGCACCATGCCGACGCCGGCCACCAGCGCGGCGGCGAGCAGCAGCAGACCGCCGACCAGACCGGCGCCGCGGGTCATCTCGACCAGCAGCAGCCGCACAGCAGTGGGCATGCGTCACCCTTGACCTTCTTGCCGCGCACGAGGCGGACCTGATCCTCACCGGCTTGAGGACCGACAAAAACCACTTAACCGGCACGCGCGACTCTAGGGTGGACACGCTGCGTATGTCAACAGTGTGAAGACAGTCACGACCGCACGTCAACGGTGTGCGAGCACGCCGCGGGCCCGGCATCACCAGGATGCCGGGCCCGCGGTCACGCCTACCAGGGTCAGGGAATCACGAGCAACCGCACGACCTGCGGTTCGTGGTCGCTGATCTGGTCGTTGAACTCGGAGTTCACGTGCACCACGTCGTAGTCGAACAGCGGCAGGAGGTTGAGGGTCGGGACCGTGTACGCCAGCGCCTTCGACAGCAGGATGTGGTCGAGCACCTCGGAGTTGCCCTCGAACACGTACGTGTAGCGCTCGGCCGGGGGCAGCGTCCGCGGCAGGTCGACCAGCTGGCCGGTCGAGGTGATCGTGTTGATCGGCGCGGAGAAGTCGAAGTCGTTGAGGTCACCCAGGACCACGACCTTCGCCCGCCGGTCCGCCGCGGTGAGCTGCCCGACGAAGTCCCGTACCTCGGTCGCCTGCTGCACCCGCTGGACCTGCGAGGGCTGCTGGATCGGCTGGAACCGCCCGAACAGCGGGTCATCGCCGCCCTTGGAGACGAAGTGGTTGGCGATCACGAACAGCGTCTGCCCGCGCCACCGGAACTCGCCCGCCAGCGGCTTGCGGCTGTCCTCCCAGGCCGCGCTCGCCGGGTCGATCCGGCCCGGCGAGAAGGACAGGTGCGGCTTGCCGGCCGCGTCCCGGGTGACCGTGGTGCCCACGGTCGACGTGCCGCCCGGCCGGTCCACGAACTGCAGCCCGCGGTCGGTCCGGAACAGGAACACCACCCGGATGTTGCCGCCCGGCTGGCCGCCGTCCTGGTCGTTCACCGGGTCGATCGAGCGGGACTGGTACGCCGGGCCGCCGGCCGCGGTGATCGCCGCGGTCAGCTTGCCGATCGTCACGTCCGCGGCGACCACGCCGTCGTCGACCGCGCCGGTGTTGTCCTGGATCTCCTCCAGCGCCAGCACGTCCGGCGCCTGCAGGTTGTGCACGGCCAGCTGCGCGAGCTGGTCGAACTTCGTCTGCGGGTCGGTCGGGGCCAGGTTCTCCACGTTGAAGGTGGCCACCGAGAGCTGCAGCAGGTTGGGCTTCCTGGTGCTCTCCCGCTGCAGGTTGCCGCTGACCAGGGTCGGCGCGACGCTCGGCAGCAGCTCGAAGTTGCCGAAGTTGTAGTCGACGACGCCGACGGTGGCGCCCGCGTACGAGTCGCCGACGTTGGCCCGGGGGACGTCGACCAGCGTCTCGGCGACCACGACCCGCTCCGGGTTCGGGTCGTTGGCCCGCATCACGATGCCGCCGCGGGTGGTCCGGACGGTCGAGCCCGGCGGGACGACCTCGGTCTCGCCGAACTGGTTGGTCGGGCCGACGACCTGCGCGTCGGTGATCGAGATCCGCTCACCCTCGAGCGACTCCCAGAAGTCCAGCCCGTCGTTGGCCGGGTCGAAGGCGGTCTCGGTCTTCTCCACGTCGCCGCTGGCGTCGTTCTCGATGACCGTCGAGGGCGGCACCCGGCCGCCGGCGCCGACCACGACGGCGGCCGGCAGCGGCTGCCCGGGCGCGGTCACGGTGACCGTCGGCGTGGCCAGCTCGGTGGTGCTGAGGTTGGTCGCGGCGCCGCCGGGACGGAACTCCGACACGGTGCCGGTGACGGTCACCGCGTCCCCGACCGCCACGGTCGGCGCGGTCCGGGTGAACACGAACAGGCCCTCGCTGGTCGCCGGGTCGGCGTCCGGGTTCGGGTCCTGGAACCAGAAGCCGTTGGCCGACACCGTGGTGACGACGCCCGGGACGTCGGCGACCTTGACCCCGTTCTGCGGCGAGACCTGGGCCGCGCCCTGGATGTCGTGGATCTTCAGTCCCGGTACGCCCGGGTCGGTCGGCGGGGTGGTGCCGCCGCCGCCGGCGTTGCGCGGGTTCGGCGGGCCGGCGGTGAAGTCGGCCGCGTTGTCGTCGGTGTCCGGGGCCGCGTCGGCCCGGGCGTCCGCGGTGGTGTTGGACAGCCCCGGGGCGGCCGCGGTCTCGAAGTCGTTCGCGGTGCCGTAGCCGACGAAGTCCTTGACCCCGGCCGCGGTGTCGCAGTCGGCCGCGCAGGGCAGCGGGGTCGCGTCGACGACCAGGGCGACCTTGCCGGCGGTGCCGGACATCGCGATCGAGCCGGTGGCGTCGGGCATCGGCAGCGGGGTCGTGCCGCCGGCGCCGGCCGACTCCTGGACGAGGTAGTGCCCGTTGGCCGGGATGGTCCCGGCCAGCGTGGTGACCTGGTAGGTGGTGCCGCCGGCGGCGCCGTACTGCACCGACCAGCCGGTCAGGTCGACGGCGGCGGCGGAGGTGTTGCGCAGCTCGATGAAGTCGTTGGTGAACGTGGCGCCGGCGTTGCCGCCCCCGCCGTACACCTGGCTGATGGCCACGTCCTGGGACGCGGCTGAGGCGGGCTGGCCGGTCAGGGCGGTGACCCCTACGGCGAGCAGGACGGCGGTCGTGAGCGCGGCAGCGCGCGGCATCGGTGGACGCACGGGCTTGTTCTTAACACCTCCCGCCCGTTCCGTCATCGACCAACGGTGAACAACCGGTGAGCGCTGCGTGCTCACCGGCAGCGGTGGATCACCGGGTAGCGTCTGCGCATGGCGTCCCCGCACGTGGACCTGCAGGTGGGGGATCGGACCGTGCGGGTCACGAACCCCGACCGGGTCTACTTCTCCGCGCTCGGCCGCACCAAGCTCGACGTGGCCAACTACTACATCGCCGTGGGCGAGGGCATCGTCCGGGCCCTGTACGAGCGGCCGTGCATGCTGCACCGCTACCCGACCGGCACCGACGGCGACAAGGTCTACCAGAAGCGGGTGCCCAAGGGCGCGCCCGAGTGGCTGGAGACGGTCGAGGTGAAGTTCCCGTCCGGGCGGACCGCGGACGAGCTGTGCGTGGTCGAGCTGGCCGACGTGGTCTGGGCCGTGCAGATGTCGACGGTGGAGTTCCACCCCTGGCACTCCCGGCGGGCCGACACCGAGCGCCCGGACGAGCTGCGCATCGACCTCGACCCCCAGCCCGGCACCGGGTACGCGGAGGCCCAGGTCGTCGCCGCCACCGTCCGCGAGGTGCTCGACGACCTCGGCGCGGTCGGCTGGCCGAAGACCTCCGGCAACCGCGGCATGCACATCTACGTGCGGATCCGGCCCGAGCACGGCTTCACCGTGGTCCGCCGGGCCGCGCTCGCCTTCGCCCGCGAGGTCGAGCGGCGCATCCCCGAGCTCACCACGACCGCCTGGTGGAAGGAGGAGCGCGGCGAGCAGGTCTTCCTGGACTACAACCAGAACGCCCGGGACCGCACGATCCGCAGCGCCTACTCGCTGCGCGGGGACCCGACGGCGCCGGTCTCGACGCCGCTGACCTGGGACGAGGTGCCGTACGCGAACCCCCAGGACTTCACCATCGACACCGTGCCGGCCCGGTTCGCCGAGCTCGGCGACGTGCACGCCGGCATCGACGACGAGCCCTGGTCGATCGAGCCGCTGCTGGAGCGGGCCGACCGGGACGAGCAGGACCGCGGCCTGGCCGACGCCCCCTACCCGCCCAACTTCCCCAAGATGGAGGGCGAGCCGATGCGCGTGCAGCCGAGCCGCGCGCGGAACAAGGACTAGACCTCGCGGCCGGTGAGGAAGCGCCACATGAGGACGCGGCCGGCGGTGTCCGCCGGGACCCAGCCGGAGCCGGGCCAGCGGTGCGTGAGCCCGTCCCAGCGGACCAGCGCGACCCGGCCGCCGCCGCGGCAGGAGGTCCACTCCTCGCTGGTCTCCGGACCCGTGGTGGTGACGGTCGGCGGGCCGGTGCAGCTGTCCACAGCGCGCCAGTCGGCCGCGGTCTGTGGGCCGGTGGTGCCGCCGGCCGGGACGTACCCGGGGGCGGCGTGCGGGTCGGCGCCGCCGTAGCCGATGAAGACCGGCAGCGGCGGGCGACCGGCCGGGCAGTGCGCCGGCTGGGCCGTCCCGTACGTGGCGACGCCGGCGAAGCGGCCCGGCAGCGCGCAGGCCGCGGTCAGCGCCAGCCGGCCGCCGTTGCTGTAGCCGACCAGGTAGACCCGGCTCGAATCGATCAGCGAGTGCGCCTCGACCGCGCCGACGAGCTGGCGCAGGAAGCCCACGTCGTCGACGTGCAGCGTGGCCGCGGGCGCGCAGCAGCCGGTCCGGGCGTTCCAGGACCTCCCGATCCCGGCCGGGTACGCCAGCACGGCCTGGCCCTGCGCGGCCAGGTCGGCGAACCCGGTCCGGACCAGCTCCTGGGCCGGGGTGCTGTCCCGGCCGTGCAGCACGATCACCAGCGGCACCCGCAGCCCCGTCGTGGGGGTCAGCACGATCGCGGTCCGCAGCCGCCCGCCGGAGCTCAGCCGGACGGTCGCGGTGTGCGCGCCGGCCATCGCCGGCACCGCGGCCGGCGGCACGATCGCCGGGCCCCAGACCGGGACGGTCACGGCCGCGGCCACGCCGACGTCCGGGCCGTCGCCGGCCGGCAGCGAGGCCGGGATCGCGGCGGCCAGCGCCAGCACCGCGGCCCCGGCGACGAGCCGCTTCGTCAGGCGGCCGCGGCCACCGCCGGTTCCTCGATCTCCAGCGGCCGCGGGTCCACCCGCAGCGAGAGCAGCGTCCCCACCGCCAGCAGGACCACCGACAGCGCGAACGGCAGCTGCCAGTTCCCGGTCCGGTCGATGAGGAACCCGAAGACGATCGGGGACACGATGCCCGCCACTCCGAAGCCGGTGTTCATCAGCCCGCTGGCCACCCCGGCGTGCTGCGGCGCGATGTCCATGGGGATGGTCCAGAGCACCGAGTTGGTCAGCTCCAGGAAGAAGAACGAGACCGTCAGGCTGATCGTCACCAGCACCAGGTCGTGCACCAGCAGCGACGGGATCAGCGCCAGCATCGAGCCGGCCAGCCCGATGATCAGGTTGGCCCGCCGGGCCGTCCGCAGCGAGCGGGTCCGGTCCAGCAGCTTGTCCGAGAGCATCCCGCCCAGGGTGTCGGAGACCACGCCGGCCGAGAGCACCAGGGACGTGAAGAGCGCGAAGCCGGCCAGCGCCAAGCCGTACTCGTCCTGGAAGAAGGACGGCAGCCAGGTGAGGTAGACCCACAGCATCCACCCGTAGCAGAAGTCGACGAGGGTGACGGGGGCCAACCGGGCCACCAGTCTCCGCCACGGTACCTGGCGACTCGGCGCGACGCTGGCCGTTCCGGGCGCCGCGTCCGCGTGCGACACGTCCAGCTCGTCCAGCTCGATGTCGGTGACCCGCTCGTCGTCCTGCGGGCGGTCCTTGAACCGGCGCAGCCAGACGATCGACCACAGCGCGCTGAGCACGCCGAGCGCGATGAAGCCCCAGCGCCAGCCGACCGTGGCGATCAGCCCGGCCATCACCAGCGGGGCCACCGCGGCGCCGACCCGGGCGGCGGAGTGGACGACGCCCTGGCCGTAGCCGCGGCGGTCGCCGGGCAGCCAGGTCGCCATCGCCCGGGTCGCGGTCGGGAACGCCGCCCCCTCCGACAGCCCCAGCAGCAGCCGGGCCGCGCCGAGCGCGAGCAGCCCGGTGGCCAGCCCGGTCCAGAGCGTCGAGATCCCCCAGAGCACGGCCAGCACGCCGAGCACCTTGCGCGGCCCGAACCGGTCGCCGATCCAGCCCCCGAAGACCTGCAGCAACGCGTACGGCAGCGAGTACGCCGCCAGCGCCAGCCCGAACTGCGTCTCGCTCAGGTGCAGGTCGGCCCGCAGCGCCGGGCCGGCCGAGGAGATCGCGGTCCGGTCCACGTACGAGACCGCGTAGAGCAGGCAGAGCAGGAACAGCACCCGCCCCCGGACGCGGTGCCGCAGCGGGGAACGGGCCGGGGCGTCGGCCGGTCTTTCGGCGAGGAGGGTCACGTCACGCCTTCCGGGCGAGTGCGGGCTCGGCCGTCCGGGCCGGGGACGGCCGCGGGCGCCGGCGGGGCCGGCCGGTCAGGGGGAGGCTGGCGGGCGTACGCCGGGCCAGCTCGGCGACCAGCAGCGAGCCGGCCAGCGCGAGCACGGTGGCGACGCCGGCGGTGATCGCTGCCGGCGGCCCGTACGCCCCGGGCAGGAGCAGCAGCCCGACCAGGATCGCCGGGTGCACGAGGTAGACGCCGAAGGAGAGGTCGGAGGCCCGGTCGACCCAGCGCACGTGCGGGGCGCCGTCGTCGGTCCACCGGGTCGCGGACGCGAACAGCCCCGCGGTGAGCAGCACCGCCCACAGCTGCAGGGCCGGCTGGACCGCGTCGGAGGCCGTGTCGGCGCGGACCCCGGCGGCGAGCGAGCCGAAGAAGAGGGCCTCCATCGCCAGCGCGCCGGCCAGCGTGCCCAGCAGGACCGCGCGCCGGTGCGCCCGCAGCCAGCCGAGCACCGCGTCCAGGTGCAGCGCCGCCACCCCGCCGACCGCGAACAGCAGCCAGTACGTCGGCAGCAGCTGGGCCGCGTAGCCCTTGTACTGGGCGAGCGGTCCCGGGCCCCAGTGCGTGTAGTGCAGCCAGGTGGTGATCACCATGCCGAGGACCAGGCTGCCCAGCAGCAGCGCCCACGGTTGCCGGCGGGTGGCCCGCAGCAGCCGGAGGAAGGCCGGCAGCACCACGTAGAACTGCATGGTGACCAGCAGGAAGTAGAGGTGGTACCAGGCCGTCCCGGTCAGCAGGGCCTTACCGGCCCCGTCCCAGGGCGTGTCCCGGCCACCGGTCGCCCAGGACAGCACCAGGAAGAGCACCGACCAGGTCAGGTACGGCACGCCGACCAGGGTCAGCCGCCGCCGCAGCGAGCCGGTCCGGCCGGACCGTTCGGCCGAGCGGACCAGCACGATCGCCATGAAGATGAAGAACGCCGAGCGGGTGTAGTGCAGCAGCATCAGCGTCGCGTGCCCGCCGACGTCGAGCGCGGCCACCGACGAGGTGACCGCGTGCACGGCCACGACCGCGCCGAACGTGATGACCCGGACCAGGTCGACCTCGGGAACCCGGCTGCTGGTCCTCTTCGCGGGCTTCGCCTCGGTGGTCGCCGTCACGAGCCGCCGTCCCGGGCCATCTCGGCGACCTCGGCCCGCAGGACCTTGCCGGTGCCGGTGGTGGGCAGCTGCTCGACCACGGTCAGCTCGGCCGGCTGCCGGTCGCGGGCCAGCGCCGCGCGGCACCGCTCGGCCAGCCGGTCGGCCAGCCCGGGATCGTCGCCGGCGCCGACCACGTACGCGACCGGGACCTCGCCGAGGACCGGGTCCGGGCGGCCGACCACGACCGCGTCCCGGACGCCCGGGTCCTCCCGCAGCACGTCCTCGATCTCGCGCGGCAGGATCTTCTCGCCGCTGCGGTTGATCAGCTCGCTGGCGCGGCCGACCAGCCAGAGGTAGCCGTCGGCGTCGACGTTGCCGAGGTCGCCGGTGTCGAGCCAGCCCTCGGCGTCGAAGCGGTCCGCCCCGACCCCGGTCGCGTACGAGCGGATGACGCCGGCGCCGCGGATCTGCACGGTGCCGGACCCGCCCGCCGGCAGCGGCCGGCCGTCCGCGCCGACGACCTGCAGCTCGCCGTCCACCGGGAGCCCGACCGAGCCGGGCTTCCGGACGCCGTCCAGCGGGTTGACCGTGATCTGGCTGGCCGCCTCGGTCATCCCGTACGACTCCAGCACCCGGATGCGGTGGGCCTGCTCGAACCGTTCCAGCACCGGCACCGGCAGCGGGGCCGACGCGCTGCGGACGAACCGGATCCGGTCCGGGTCCGCGGTGGTCGCCGGGTCCTCCGACAGCAGCGCGAGGATCGCGGGCACCGCGTTGACCCAGGTGGCGCGGTGCTCGTCGACCGTGGTCCAGAAGCCGCTGCGGGAGAACCGCCGGGCCAGCACCAGCGTGCCCTGCGCCCGCAGCGTCGCCAGCAGGCCGACGACCTCGGCGTTCACGTGGTGGAGCGGCAGTGGGCAGTAGCCGACGTCGGCCGGGCCGAGCCCGTGCGAGCGGGCCACCGCGGCGGCGACGTGGGCGAGCTGGGCGTCCGGCAGCAGGACCTGCTTGGGCTCGCCGGTGCTGCCGGAGCTCGACAGCAGCACGCCGCCGGGGCGCTCGGTCGGCTCCCGGTCCAGCCGCTCCAGCTGGTCGTCGCGGATGACCGCGATCGTGTCCGGCTGGTCGAGTCGCTTGTCCAGGGCCCGCGGCGCGGCCGGGTCGACCGGGGCCGCGACCCGGCCGGTGGCGAGCAGGCCGAGCAGCGCCAGGGCCGCGTCCAGCGGGTCGGCGACCGCCGTGGCGACGGTCGCGCCGGGCGGGACGCCCGCGTCGGTCAGGTGCCGGTCCCAGCGGGCGACCGCGGCCGGCAGGTCGGCGTAGGCGATCCGGCGTGGCCCGGACGCCGCGGCCAGGCAGGTGGCGTCCCCCCGCTCGGCTGCCGCCCGGTCGATCCACCGGGCGATCTGACTGAGCTCGTCCACTGGCATCCCTCGAGAGTGGCCGCGCAACTCGTGTGGCGGCCGGGTACTCGCTGTATGCCCGTTGTGAACGCGACGAATGCCCGTGCCCGGGGGACGAGACCCGGGTCACACCGACCCTCGGGTCAGGGCTTCCGGGGCTTGACCGAGACGCCGCCGATGAGGGAGAAGAGGCGCAGCCGCAGCACCGGGGCACCCGGGGCGGGCTCGGGCAGCCGCACCGAGTGCCCGCCGAGCAGGGTGAACCCCTCGACCTCGACCCGGACGCCCGGCGGCACCTTGACGTCCATCCCGCCGACGATCGAGACCCGGGTGAACTCGACCTCGGACGCGGCGAACTCGGCGTCGGTGAGGTCGAGGTCGGCGCCGCCGATGATGCTGATCCCGACCGTCCGGACCGGGACCCGCCAGGAGCCCTTGCGGCTCACCCCGCCGATCGGCGAGATCTGCCAGGACGTCCGGACCGGGGTCGCGGGCGCGATGCTGGTGGGGGTCGCGGGCAGGTCGGCGGTGAGCGGCACCAGCTCGGCCCGGGTCCGGGCGCCGTGCGCCTGCCCGACCCGGTCGCTGAACTCCGCCAGCGTCAGCCGGCCCTCGCCGACGGCCCGGCCGAGCAGCTCGGCGACCTGCTCACGCTCGGCATCGGAGGCACGGACGTCGTCCGCCGGAGTCTCGCTCATGGACCGCACCGTACCGTCCCCGCCCGGGCATTCCGGGCACCCCCGCCTGGGCTGAACCGCGGCGCGGGTCCGGTGCGTCATCAGCCGGTGACCGGCACCGGCGGGTCGTAGTCGCGATGGGTCCTCCGCCTCCGGCGGGGTTCGGTGAAGCGGTCGGGCCGGGTCCGGCACCGCGCACGAGCCCCGCCCGGGGGTTACGGGGGCCGCCCCGACGACTACGACGCGGCGCAGGTGGCGTTGCGGGCGGGGACCTTGAGGGAGATCAGGTAGGCGTCCACGGCCGCGGTCACGCAGGCCGTCTTCGGGTACGCCGTGTGCCCCTCGCCCTGCCAGGTCAACAGGTGCCCGGTGGCCAGCGTCCTCGCCAGCACCTGCGCCGACGCGTACGGCGTGGCCGGGTCGTGGACGGTGCCGATCACCAGCAGCGGGGGAGCGCCCGCGGCCCGGACCGCCGGCAGCGGCTCCCGCGGCGCCGCCCACTGCCCGCAGGTCAGCAGGCCGAGCGCGAGCGAGGTGCCGAACAGCGGGTACTTCGTCCGCCAGGCCGCGAGCTCCTTGCGCACCGTCGCGTCCGGCACCTTCTCCGCGCTGTCGGCGCAGTTGATCGCGATGTTGGCGTCGGCCAGGTTGGTGTAGTCGCCCTTGGCGTCGCGCTCGTTGTAGCGGTCGGCCAGCGTGAAGATCCCGCTGGAGCTGCCGTTGCGGGCGTCGGCGATCGCGGACTCCAGCTCGGCCCAGTCGCCCCGGTCGTAGAGCGCGCTGATCACCCCGAGCAGGACGTGCCCGGCGGTCGCCTTCCGGCCGCCGCTGCCGCCCGGGATCGGCGTCTGCCGGGCCTTGGCCAGCAGCGCGGTCACGGTCGCGCGCGGGTCCGGGCCGATCAGGCAGGCTGCGTTGCGGGCCTTGCAGTCGGCCGCGAACTGGTTGAACGCCTGCTCGAACCCGGCCGCCTGGGTCTGCGACGCCGCCACCTCGCCCTGCTTCGGGTCGACCGCCCCGTCCAGCACCAGCGCCCGCACGTTCTTCGGGAACAGCTGCGCGTAGACCGAGCCGAGCCGGGTCCCGTACGAGTAGCCCAGGTAGGTCAGCTCGGCGTCGCCGACGCCCTGCCGGACCAGGTCCAGGTCCCGCGCGGTCTCCTCGGTGTTGTAGTGCTGCAGGTCGTCGCCGTACTTGGACAGGCAGGACTGCGAGACCTGCTTGGCCAGCGCCACCTGGGCCTGGTACGCGGCCTCGGTCTTCGCGTCCGGGTCCAGCGCGGTCTGCTGGTCCTTGAGCTGGTCGGAGATGCAGGAGACCGGCGCGGACAGGCCGACCCCGCGCGGGTCGAAGCCGACCAGGTCGAAGCGCTTCAGCACGTCGGTGGGCAGGCTCAGCCCGAGCCCGACCGCGGCGTCCAGCCCGGATCCGCCGGGACCGCCGGGGTTGACCACCAGCGAGCCGATCCGCTTCTGCTGTCCGGCCAGCCGGACCCGGATCAGGAACAGGTCGATCGCCTTGCGCGACGGGTCCCGGTAGTCCAGCGGCACCCGCAGCTTGCCGCAGCCGAAGGACAGCGGCCGGTCACCGCCGGGCGCGTCCTTGACCTGCGGCGCGATCACCGACGTGCAGTCGGTGAAGTTCACCGGGGAGATCGTCGGGGCGGCCGGCGCCGCGGTGGTCGGGGCCGGGGCGCCCGGGATCGGGTCCCCGCCGTACCGGCCGTTGCCGTCGATCGACGTGCACCCGGCCGCCGCGAGGGCGACCACCAGAAGGACCAGCAGCCGGCGCATTTCCCAACCCTAGGACAACAAACTGGCCAGGTCGTAGGAGACCGGGACCTCGAGCTGTTCGTACGTGCAGGAGCGCGGCTTCCGGTCGTCCCGCCAGCGGACGAACTGGGTGGTGTGCCGGAACCGGGTCCCCTCCATGTGGTCGTACTTCACCTCGACGACCCGCTCGGCCCGCAGCGGCTCCCAGGACAGGTCCTTCTTGGCGTTCCAGCGGGACTGCGCGCCCGGCAGCCGGCCGTCGGCCTGCGCCTGGGCCTCGGCCCAGTCCTGCCAGGGATGGTCCTTGACCGCGTTCTTCCGCCAGGGCGCCAGCTCCTCGACCAGCTCGGCCCGGCGCGCCATCGGGAAGCTCGCGACCACGCCGACGTGCTGCAGGACGCCCTCGCCGTTGAAGAGGCCGAGCAGCAGCGAGCCCAGCAGCGGCTCCTCGGGGGTGCTCTTCTTGTGCCAGCGGAAGCCGGCCACCACGCAGTCCGCGGTCCGCTCGTGCTTGATCTTGAGCATGGCCCGCTTGTCCGGCTCGTACGTGCCCTCGACCGGCTTGGCCACGATCCCGTCCAGCCCGGCGCCCTCGAACGTGCCGAACCACTCCTGGGCCACCGCGGGATCGTCGGTCACGCTGGTCCGGTACACCGGCGCCGTGGCCTTCGCCAGCGCCTTGTCCAGTCTCTTGCGCCGCTCGCCCAGCGGCACCTCCAGCAGCGACTCGTCGCCGAGCGCGAGCAGGTCGAAGACCACCAGGCTGGCGGGGGTCTCCTTGGCCAGCAGCTCGACCCGGGACCTGGCCGGGTGGATGCGCTGCAGCAGCGCCTCGAAGTCGAGCTTGTCGCCGGTGGCGATGATGATCTCGCCGTCGACCACGCAGCGCTCCGGCAGCTGCTTCTTCACCGCCTCGACGATCTCGGGAAAGTAGCGGGTCATCGGCCGCTCGTTGCGGCTGCCGAGCTCGACCTCGTCACCGTCGCGGAAGACGATGCAGCGGAAGCCGTCCCACTTGGGCTCGTACAGGTAGCCGGGTTCGTCCGGCACCGTCTTCACCGACTTGGCCAGCATCGGGGCGACCGGCGGCATCACGGGCAGGTCCATCGGCTCAGTCTCCCCGAACCACGGCGAACCGGTGGAACAGCGCGCCGTCCTCCTCCAGCAGCGCGGTCAGCCGGAGCGGGACCGGACCGTGCTCGGGGCCGGCCTCGATCCGGCCCGGGCCGGGGCCGGCCAGCAGCGGCGAGAGGGTCAGGCAGAGCTCGTCCAGCAGCCCCGCGCCGGCCAGCCCGGCGAAGAGGCTCGGGCCGCCCTCGCAGAGGATCCGGCCCAGCCCGCGCTGCCGCAGCGCGGCCACGGTGCCGGCCAGCCCGTCGGTGGTGACGACGTCGGCGACCCTCTCCAGGGCGGCCCGCCGGTCGGCCGCGGCGCCCGCGGCCGCGAACACGACCGTACGGACCGGCGGGTCGGTGAAAAGGCTGGAGCTGAGGTCGAGGTTCAGGCTGCGGGAGACGATCGCGAAGGTCGGCAGCTCGGCCCGCCCGGCATCCCGCCGGCGGGACCGCCGCTCCGCGCTGACGTGCGGGTAGCCGTAGCGCTCGTTGCGGATCGTGCCGGCGGCGACCAGCACGACGTCGGCCAGGTCGCGCTGCAGCTGGAAGACCCGCTTGTCGGCCGGTCCGGACAGGCCGCCGGACACGCCCTTCAGCGTCACCGCGCCGTCGGCGCTGGAGACGAAGTTCACCCGGAGGTGCTCCGGCGGCGTCGCGTAGGCGGCGAGCAGGTCGTCGTCGGACAGGTCCTCGGCCGGGGACGGCAGCAGCTGGCGCACGCCCGTCATCCCACCATCGATCCCCGCGACGGGGAACGGGAACCCCGGCCGGGGTCCCGGGCTCGGGGCCGGCGGCCCGTACCGCGTCGTCGCCGTCACGGGACAGCAAGATGCCTTCGGCCGGAACGTTGTCTTTCTCTGGAGATCAACGTTGGTCACGATGCGGGAACAGCGGTCCGGCGGCGGCGGGCTGGCAGCATGGGGGCCGTGACCGCCCCGGAGCTCTCGTTCACGCTCGCGCTGCATCGGCTGCTCGCAACCGACCCGGCGCGCGGCTTCGCCTGGTCGCCGTACTCGGTGGCCTCCGCGCTCGGCGTCGTCGCCGCCGGTGCCCGCGGCCGTACCCGCGACGAGCTGGCCGAGGTCGTCGGCGACCTGGACGCGCTCGCCGCCGGGCTGAGCGCGGGCGCGGCGCTGAAGGACGACGCGGTGACGATCGGGGTCGCCAACACGCTCTGGGCCGACCTGACCCTGCCGGTCGCGCCCGAGTACCTGGCCGCGGTGAAGTCGTGGCCGGGAGGCACCGCCCGCGGGGCCGACTTCCGCGGCGACGCCGAGGGCGTCCGGCAGGAGATCAACGCCGACGTGTCGCGGAGTACCCGCGACCTGATCAAGGACCTGCTCCCGGCCGGGCTGCTGGACCGCGAGACCCGCGCGGTGATCGTCAACGCGCTCTACCTGCGGGCGTCCTGGACCAAGCCGTTCGAGAAGGGGCAGACCCGGCCGCAGCCGTTCCGGACCCCGGGCGGCGAGGTCTCGGTGCCCACGATGCGGACCACCCGCTCCTTGCCGTACGCGGCCCGGTCCGGCTGGACGCTGGTCTCGGTCCCGGCCGGCGGCGGGGTGCTGGCCGACGTGCTGCTGCCCGACGGCGACCTGGCTCCCCTCGATGCGGCCACGCTGACGGACCTGCTGGCGGCGGCGACACCGCGGGAGGTGGCGCTGGAGCTGCCGCGGGTGACGGTTCGGGGCCAGGCCTCGCTGGCCGAGCCGCTGGCCGGGCTGGGCATCCAGCGGCTGTTCGGCGACCAGGCCGACCTGACCGGGGTGACCGGCGGCAAGGAGGGCCTCAAGGTCGACGCCGCGCTGCACAAGGCCGTCCTGACCCTGGACGAGGCCGGCCTGGAGGGCGCGGCCGCGACCGCCCTGATGATGACCCGCCTGGCCGCGATCACCGCCCCGCCCCGGCCGGTCGCGGTCCGCGTCGACCGCCCCTTCCTTCTCCAGATCCGCCACCGCCCCACCAACGCCCTCTACTTCCTCGCCCAGGTAACCGACCCCCGCTGAGTTGCACCTCCCGCCGCCGCCGTGAGACGATCTTGACGCTGCGGAGATCACAAGCCCGCAGAAGTGAGGCCCCGGCTCTCCGGACGGTGAGCGCGGGGCCTTCGCGCATCCGGGGTCAGTAGTCGACCCTCTCGACCTGCCCCAACGACTCCAGGTCGGCGGGTACGCCGCGGACCAGCGCTTGGAAGGTCGCGCTGGCCACGATGTCGGCCGCCCAGAGCAGGGGATCGTCACGCTTCCCGAGGAAGCGCACCGAGACACCCGCGCCGGACGGACCCTCGCCAGCAGAGCGGCGTCCTGGCGATCCGGCTTGGCTCCACGGGACTCGAGCACCAGGAGATCCAGTTGCTCGCGGCTGATCCAGGAGATCGTCGTCAGTCCCACCGCCCGTGCGCGGGACAGGGTGTCCGTGCTCTGGCGGACCACCGTCGTCAGATCGAGGCCGAGCGCACCGACCGCCTTGGCCAGGCGCTCGCGGCGAGCACCGTCCTCCTTCGAGAAGTGCAGGAAGTCGGCGCCGTCCAGGAGGAGGGGACTGTCCCAGGAGGAGCTCGGCACGGAATCCGGGGTGTCGCGCGTGACGGTCGGGTCCATCGAGCGGGGCGATCACCCGGCCAGCGTCCTGGCGTACCGGAGGCTGGCGCGAGCCTTCGGAGTGCGGGTGTCGGAGTTGCTCGACGGGGAGCCGTGAGGGGGGCGCGCCTAGGGTTGACGGATGGGGCGGACTCGGGTTGTGGTGGAGCTGGATCTGACCGAGGCACCGCCGGAGGTGGTGCCGAGCGATCCGCTGGCGATGGTGCGGGGCCGGCGGCGGCCGAGCCTGCGAGCGGTGGTCGAGGCGCTGCACGCGGCGGCCGAGGACCCGGACGTCGCCGGGCTGATCGCCCGCGTCGGCGGCAGCCTGCCGCTGGCCCGGGCCCAGGAGCTGCGCGACGCGGTCCGCGAGTTCGCCCGGACCAAGCCCGCGGTCGCGTACGCGGAGACGTTCGGCGAGGGCGACCCCGGCACGGTCGCCTACTACCTCGCCACCGGCTTCACCGAGATCTGGCTGCAGCCCTCCGGTGACCTCGGCCTGACCGGGATCGCGGCCGAGACCACGTTCCTGCGCGGGCTGCTGGACAAGGCCGGGCTGCAGCCGCAGTTCTCGCAGCGGCACGAGTACAAGAACGCGGTCGACCGGATCGTCCGGCACGGCTACACCGACGCGTTCCGGGAGGCGTCCTCCCGGCTCGTCGCCTCCGCGTACGAGCAGGTGGTGGACGGGATCGCGGCCGCCCGCGGGCTGAGCCCGGAGCGGGTCCGGGAGCTGGTCGAGCAGGCGCCGCTGTCGGCGCAGCAGGCCGCGGAGGCCGGGCTGGTCGACCACGTCGGCTACCGCGACGAGGTGTACGCCGCCCACCAGAAGGACGCCGAGCTGCTGTTCCTGTCCCGGCACGCCCGGGCCGCCACCCCGCGCAGGATCGCGGCCCGGCTCAAGAACCGCAACGCCCCGGTGGTCGCGGTCGTCACCGTGGCCGGCGCGATCCAGCAGGGCCGCAGCCGCCGCAGCCTGCTCTCGCCGAACGCGGGGTCCGGCTCGGACACGGTCGCGGCCGCGCTGCGCTCGGCCGGGCGGGCCGACGACGTGACGGCGGTGCTGCTGCGGGTCGACAGCCCCGGCGGCTCGTACGTGGCCTCGGACGTGATCTGGCGCGAGGTCGGCCGGTTGCGGGCGCGGGGGATCCCGGTGGTCGCCTCGATGGGCGACGTGGCCGGCTCCGGTGGGTACTTCGTGGCGATGGCGGCGGACGCGATCGTGGCCCAGCCCGGCACGCTGACCGGCTCGATCGGCGTGTTCAGCGGGAAGGTCGTCACGTCCGAGCTGCTGGACCGGCTCGGCATCGGCACCGGCGCGATCGCCGAGGGCCGCAACGCGCGGATGTTCTCGGCCCGGACCGGGTTCGACGAGGACCAGTGGCGCCGGCTCGACGAGTGGCTGGACCGGGTCTACGCCGACTTCGTCGGCAAGGTCGGGCAGGCCCGCGGGATGACGCCGGAGCAGGTGCACGAGGTGGCGCGGGGGCGGGTCTGGACCGGCGCCGACGCGTACGAGCGGGGGCTGGTCGACTCCCTCGGCGGGCTCCGGACGGCGGCGGCGATGGTCCGGGAGCGGGCCGGGCTGCCCGCGGACGCCGAGCTGCGGCGCTGGCCGCCGACCAGCCCGCTGGACCGGTTCTCGCCGCCGCGCTCCAGCGAGGACCGGGCCGCGGCGGCGATGCGGGCGACGGACTGGTGGGCGGGCTGGGGCTCGCTCTCCGGTGCGGCGGCCCACCTCGGCCTCGCCCCCGACGGTCCCCTCACCATGCCGCCGCTCACCCTCGGCTGACGGGTCCAGCGGCTCGTCAGCCGTCCGGCAGGACTGGCGCGCCCCGCGCCGGTGGGACGGGAACCGGGGCCGGTGGGACGGGAACCGGGCCCGGTGGGCCGGGAACCGGGGTCGGTGGGACGGGAACCGGGGCCGCCCCCGTGAGGAGGCGACCCCGGTCCGGGGCTCAGAGGATCAGAAGCCGCCGGTTCCGTTCGGGGTACCGAGGCCGGTCGGGCCGTCCCAACCCGCCCGCGCCCGGCAGAGCTGGGTCGGTGTGCAGGTCCCGTTGGACCCGGTCGTCACGTCGAACAGCGATGTCGAGTGCTGGTACGGGAAGTCGTTCGCGTCGATCGTCGCCGCGTTGCCGGCCAGGCCGAAGACGGAGGCGATGATCGGCGAGGACGCGCTGGTCCCGCCGAAGACGAGCCAGCCGGACGCGCCGGCGGCCGGCGTGCTGTCGAACACGGCGACGCCGGTGGCCGGGTCGGCGACCGCGGACACGTCGGCGACCGCGCGCCGCGCGCACCCGGTGTTGAAGGTGGACGCGCTCGGGATCGCGGTGTTGAACCGGGAGCAGCCGGAGCCGGCCCCGGACCAGGCCGACTCGGTCCAGCCGCGGGCGGTGGTGGTGGCCCGCCGTAGCGAGGTGCCGCCGACCGCGACCACGAACTGCGAGGACGCCGGGTACTCCACGCCGAAGCCGCCGTCACCGGAGGACGCGGTCACCGCGATGCCGGGGTGGTTGTAGAAGTGGCCGTTGGTGGTGTCGGAGGAGTCCGCGCCGCCGTAGCTGTTGCTGATCGCGGTCGCGCCGAGCGTGGCCGCCCTGTTCACCGCGGCGCCGAGGTTCGCGAACGAGGAGCTGTTGGCCTCGACCAGCAGGATGTGGCAGTTCGGGCAGGTGGCCGAGACCATGTCGACATCGAGCGAGATCTCCTGGGCCCAGCCGGTGTCCACGGCCGGCGGCGGCGAGGTCGCGCCGTTCTGGTTGACCTTGCGGAAGCAGCCGTTCGCGGTCGTGCAGGCCGGCAGCCCGAACTGGCTGCGGTACGTGTTGAGGTCGGCCGCGGCGGTCGGGTCGTCGAACGCGTCGACGATCGCGACGGTCCGGCCGGCGCCGGCGGTCGCGCCCGGCAGCTTGTACGCGGACTGGATGTCGGCCGGGAAGATCCCGGACGGCGTGGTCGCGGCCGGCGTCACGCTGCCGGCGACCGCGGCGGCCGGGTCGACCCGCAGCGCGTTGCAGGCGGCGTGGCCGGGCGCGGCCTGGGCGCAGACCCGGGACACGTGCTTGGCGGGCTGGGCCGCGGGGGCGGCGCCGGCGGCCGGGGCCACGGTGCCGGCCCAGGCGATCGAGGCGATGGCGGCCGCCGCCACGGCGGCCAGGACTGGACGGAGTCGCACTAGGACCTCCTGATGGGGGCGCCACGCGGCGCACCTGCCGCGGATTGTTACTCCGATCGCATCAGTCAGTCGCCCCCGGAAGACCCCAGATCTACCCAAGCGGGCACTAAGAAGATCAGCAGCCCTCGTCCGAACGGCCGACTGATCCGCGCCGCCGCCACCGTCGTCACCGGCGTGGGCGCGGCGAGGCGATGAGCCCCGGCCGCCAGCAGCGGCATCGCCGCCCACGGCGAGCCGGCGCAGGTCAGCCCGTACGGACGGCCAGCTCGACCACGGCCGTCGAGCCCGGTTCCAGCTCGACCGCCCCGTCCCGGTAGACGAACCCGGGCACGGAGGAGAGCAGCACGCTGATCGGCGTGCCGTCCAGCGGCACCTCCTGCCGCTCGGCGGCGAGGTTCACCGCGACCCGCAGCCCGCCCCGGTGCACGACCAGCCAGCGCGCGTCCTCGTCGAACGTGACGTCGACCCGGTCCAGCCGCGGGTCGGACAGCTCCGGCCGGGCCCGGCGCAGCTGGGTCAGCCGCCGGTAGAAGTCGAGCACGTCGGCATGCTTCTCGTCGGTCAGCTCGGCCCAGTCCAGCTTGGAGTGCTGGAAGGTGGCCGGGTCCTGCGGATCGGGCACGTCCTCGGTGTCCCAGCCGTGCGCGGCGAACTCCTCCCGGCGGCCGTGGGCGACCGCGGCGGCCAGCTCCGGCTCCGGGTGCGAGGTGAAGAACTGCCAGGGCGTGGTCGCGCCCCACTCCTCGCCCATCCAGAGCATCGGCGTGAACGGCGAGGTCAGCAGCAGCGCGGCGCCGACCTTGAGCAGCTGCGGGGACAGCGACCCGGGCTCGCCGGACAGCCGGTCGCCCAGCGCGCGGTTGCCGACCTGGTCGTGGTCCTGCAGGAAGGCCACGAACCGGTACGCCGGCGTGTCGTCCCGGTTCACCCGCCGCCCGTGCAGCCGCCCCCGGAACGACGAGTACGACCCGTCGTGCACGAACGCGCCGGTGAACGCCTTGGCCAGCGTCCCGAGCGAGCCGAAGTCGGAGTAGTAGCCCTGCTGCTCGCCGGTGAGCAGCGCGTGCAGCGCGTGGTGCACGTCGTCGTCCCACTGCGCGGTCAGCCCGTACCCGCCGGCGTCCCGGGACCGGATCAGCCGGGGGTCGTTGAGGTCGGACTCGGCGATGAGCGTGAGCGGCCGGCGCAGGTGTGCGGACAGCGCGTCCACCTCGACCGCCATCTCCTCCAGGATGTGGATCGCGCCCAGGTCGACCAGCGCGTGCACGGCGTCCAGCCGGAGCCCGTCGACGTGGAACTCGTGCAGCCACATCTGCGCGTTGTCCAGGATGTAGCGCCGCACCGGCTCCGAGCCGGGCCCGTCCAGGTTGACCAGGTCGCCCCAGGTCGACTTGCCCGGCTTGAAGAACGGCGCGAACCGCGGCAGGTACGCACCGGAGGGCCCGAGGTGGTTGTAGACCACGTCCAGCACCACGCCGATCCCGCGCCGGTGGCAGGCGTCGACGAACGCCTTGAACGCGTCCGGCCCGCCGTACGGGTCGTGCACCGCGTACCACCCGACGCCGTCGTAGCCCCAGTTGTGGGTGCCGTTGACCGCGTTGACCGGCAGCACCTCGACCAGGTCCACGCCCAGCTCGGCCAGGTGGTCGAGCTTCTCGGTGGCCGCGGCGAAGGTGCCCTCGGGGGTGAACGTGCCGACGTGCAGTTCGTAGACGACCGCGCCGGCCAGCTGCCGGCCCGTCCACTCGCCGTCGTCCCACTCGTAGGCCTGGGGGTCGTGCAGCCGGCTCAGGCCGTGCACGCCCTCCGGCTGCCAGCGCGAGCGCGGGTCCGGCAGCGGGGTGTCGTCGTCGCCGAGCAGGAACCCGTAGTCGTCGCCGGGTCCGGCCTCGGGCACGGTGACCCGCCACAGGCCGTCCCCGGCCGCGGCCATCTCGTGGTCGTTGCCCAGGGTGCGCAGCCGTACCTGGTCGTGGTTCGGCGCCCAGACCTCGAACGTCGTCATCGTGTCCCTTCCGCTGGTCCGAATGGACCTACCGGACCAGCACTACCCGGTCGCACCGCTAGTGTCCCGGGTGATCGCCGCATCGTCGGACAGCGGGGGGTACACGTGGCCACGTCGCTTCGGGATCTGCTGCGGGTGACTCCGGGCGCTCCGGTGGACCTGGACGAGCTGGACGCGCGGGCCACCCCGCACGCACCCGGCGGCAAGAAGAAGACCGCGGCCGGGATGGCGGCGGAGGGCGACCGGCTGGCCGGCCTGCAGGAGGCGCTGTACGCGGCGTCCGCCCGACGGATCCTGCTCGTCCTGCAGGGCATGGACACCTCGGGCAAGGGCGGCGTGATCGAGCACGTCATCGGCCTGGTCAACCCGCAGGGCGTGCACATCCACTCGTTCAAGAAACCGACCCCGGACGAGCTGCGGCACCACTTCCTCTGGCGGGTCCGCCGGGCGCTGCCCGACCCCGGGATGATCGGCATCTTCGACCGGTCCCACTACGAGGACGTGCTGGTCGGCCGGGTGCACGCGCTGGCCGCCCCGGAGATCGTCGAGAAGCGGTACGACGAGATCAACAAGTTCGAGGCCGGCCTGGTCGAGAACGGGTACGCGCTGGTCAAGTGCTTCCTCAACGTCTCCTACGACGAGCAGCGGGAGCGGCTGCTGTCCCGGCTCACCGACCCGACGAAGAACTGGAAGTTCAACCCGGGCGACCTGGCCGAGCGGGCCCGCTGGACCGACTACCAGCAGGCGTACCGGATCGCGCTGGAGCGCTGCTCCACCCCGCAGGCGCCCTGGTACGCGGTGCCCGCGGACCGCAAGTGGTACCGGAACTGGGCCGTCGGCCGGCTGCTGCTGGAGACCGTCCGGGACCTGGACCCGCAGTACCCGCAGCCGGAGCTGGACGTCCCGGCGCTGACCAAGGCGCTGGCGCCGCCGAACTGATGCGCGTCCACCTCGACACCGACTTCGGCGGCGACACCGACGACGCCTGCGCCCTGGCGTACCTGCTGGGGCGGGCGGACGTGGAGCTGACCGGGGTGACCACGGTCGCCGACCGGGACGGGATGCGGGCCGCGTACGTCCGGCACCTGCTGTCCCTGGCCGGCCGGCACGTCCCGGTCGCGGCGGGCGCGGCGCTGTCGATGACGACGGGCCGGCGGGCCGACCCCGAGTACGGCGACTGGCCGCTGCACCGCCGGCGGCCGGGGAAGCCGGGCGCCGCGCTGGACCTGCTCGACCGCAGCATCGCCGCCGGGGCCACCGTGATCGGCATCGGCCCCTGCACCACCCTGGCCCTGTACGAGCTGACCCGGCCCGGCCGGCTGCGCAACCCCGTGCTCATGGCGGGCTGGCTCGATCCGCCGGCGGACGGGCTGCCGCCCTGGGGCCCGGACATGGACTTCAACAACCAGTGGGACCGGCGCGCGTTCGAGCTGCTGCTGCGGACCGGGCCGACGCTGGTCACGCTGCCGGCCACGCTGGCGACCTGGATCCGGGAGGCCGACCTGCCCCGGCTGCGGTCCGCCGGGCCCGTCGGCACGCTGCTGGCCCACCAGGTCGCCGCGCACGGCGCCCGCCACGACATGGCCGACCTGGCCGCCGCCCACCCCGCGCTGCCGGCCGACCTGCTCAACTTCCAGTACGACCCGGCCGCCTGCGCCGTCGCCCTCGGCTGGGACGGCGTGACCGCCGAGGTGACCCGGGTCCGGCTGGGTGCGGACGGCGCGCTGGTCCGGGACCCGGCCGGGCTGCCGGTCAAGGTCGTCACGGCCGTCGACGGCCCGGCCTTCGCGGCGCACTGGATCGAGACGGTCGAGGCAGTCGGCCGGGGCTGATCGGCGGATCGGTGATCCGGACATCTGGCGTAACGGCCCCATCGGGTGAGTAACTAGCCGTATGCCCACCGAGTCCGCCGCCACGCCCGAGGACGGCCTGCGTGAGTTCGGCTACCAGCAGGAGCTGCGCCGCTCCGTCTCCACCGTCGATCTGATCATCTACGGCCTGATCTTCATGGTGCCGATCGCGCCCTGGGCGATCTTCGGCACCGTCTACAACGCCGCCGAGGGCATGGTCCCGCTGGTCTACGTGGTCGGCCTGGTCGCGATGATCTTCACCGCGCTGGCGTACGCGCAGATGGCCAAGGAGTTCCCGCTGGCCGGCTCGGTCTACGCGTACGTGGGCCGCGGGCTGCACAAGGTGCTCGGCTTCTTCGCCGGCTGGTCGATCCTGCTGGACTACCTGCTCGTCCCGACCCTGCTCTACGTCTTCGGGGCGGAGTCGATGGTCGGCATCTTCCCGGGCACCGAGCGCTGGATGTGGGCGATCGCGTTCGTCGTGGTCAACACGATCGTCAACCTGATCGGGATCAGGTCGCTGGCCCGGTTCAACCGGGTCTTCCTCGCGATCGAGCTGGTCTTCCTGGTGATCTTCGTGATCATCGCGATCACCGCGCTGGCCCGCGGCACGATCGCCGGCGCCCACTTCGGCCTCGAGCAGCTCTGGGACTCCGACAAGGTCACCCCGGCGCTGATCGCGAGCGCGCTGAGCATCGCGGTGCTGAGCTTCCTCGGCTTCGACGGCATCTCGACGCTGTCGGAGGAGGCCACCGGCGGCCGCAAGGCCGCGGGTACGGCGATGGTCAGCGCGCTGCTCATCGTCGCGGTGCTGTTCGTCGGCGAGACCTGGCTGGCCGCGGCGCTGGCCGCCGGGACCAGCAGCTTCGACGACGCGCACGTCGGCAACGCGTTCTTCGACCTGGTCGGCAGCGCGTCCACGGCCGGCTGGGCCAAGGCGTTCCTGGCCGTCAACGCGCTCGCGGTCGGCATCGCCAACGCGATCGCGGCCCAGGCGGCGACCTCCCGGCTGCTGTTCAGCATGTCCCGGGACGGGCAGCTGCCGGCCTTCCTGCGGGTGGTGAACCGCCGCCAGATCCCGCAGAACGCGCTGCTCGTCGTCTCCGGGCTGACGCTGGTGCTGGTGCTGTTCTTCGTCGGCAAGCTCGACCTGATCAGCTCGCTGGTGAACTTCGGCGCGCTGTTCGGCTTCTGCCTGCTGCACATCGCGGTGGTCAACCACTACGTGATCCGCAAGCACAGCCGGAACTGGCTGCTGCACCTCGTCGTCCCGGTGATCGGGTTCGTGATCATCGGCTACGTGCTCGTCCACGCCGACACGAACGCGAAGGTCGGCGGCATCGTCTGGCTGGCCGTCGGCGCCGGCGTCTTCCTGTACTTCCTGCTCACCGGCCGCAGCCGCGACCTCACGATCGGAGCCGGCGCCTGACGGCCGTCGACCCGCTGATGCCGCGCGGTTAGCGCGGACTTAGCGCCGGCTTAGCGCCGTTCGCCAGGGTCTCGAGGGAGTCGGCGAAGGAGGCGCAGTGGGGAGTGTGAACCTGGTCGCGCTGCTGGTGACGGCCGGAACGTTCGCCGTCGCCGCGGTGGCGAAGGCGCGGCATCGCGACGAGTTCGCCGGGTCGCTGGTGGCGCTGCGGCTCGTCCGGCCGGTGGTCGCCCGGCCCGTGGCCAACGCGGTGATCGCCGGTGAGACCGCTCTGGTCGTGCTCTGCCTCTGGCCGGCGACGCGGGTGGCCGGCCTGGTGCTCGCCACGCTGGCCCTCCTCGGTCTGGCCGGCGTCGCGCTGCGGGCCGCGCGCGGCCCGGCGCCCGCCGCCTGCCGGTGTTTCGGTGTGTCGGGGGCACCCTTGGGCCGGCCCCACGCGGTGCGCAATGGCGGTCTGGCCGGTGTGGCCCTGCTGGCGGCGGCGACGTCCGGACCGGCAGTGCGCATCGGCCCGCTGCTCGTCGCGGCGACGGTCGCGTTCGTGCTCGTCGCGCTCGTGGTGCATCTCGACGACCTGACCGCGCTGGTCCGGACGCCCGGCACCGCGGAGCGGGCCCGATGAGCGTGCTCGCCGCAGCCGTCGCCGTGCTGACCGTGGTCACCCTGATCAACCTGCTGCTGTTGCTCGGTGTCGTGCGCCGGCTGCGGACCTCGGTCGCGCCGCACCGACCCGCAGACCCGTTCGGGCTGGCCGCCGCCGAACCACTGGTCCTGCCGGCCGGCAGCCCGTTGCCGGACGTCGAGCTCCCCGGCACCGACGGCGCCCCGTTCCGGCTCCGTACGCTGGCCGACCACCGCGTGTTCCTGGCGTTCCTCTCCCAGGGCTGCGGCAGCTGCCACCTGGAGCTGCCGAAGGTTCGTGACCTCGCCGCGCGGGCGGCGGCCGACGGGGCCGCGGTGGTGATCGTCGTGCTGACCGAGCACGGCGACCCGACGCTCGAGGAGCCGTTCGCCGGCATCGCCACGGTGGTCCGGGACCGCCCGCTCGGGCCGCTGTCCGGTGAGTTCGGTATCACGTCGTTCCCGAGCTATCTGGTCTTCGACCACGATGCGCTCGCGGGCAGCGCCTTCACCGTCGACCGCGTCCCGTGGGGTGCGCGTGCGTGACCGGCCGCGCACGAGCCCGGCCTCGCGGCTGATCCTCCGGGCCTCGCCCGGCCGGCTGCTCGCCCTGACGGCGCTGGCCCTGGTGGGCGGCCTCGTCACCGCGGTCTCGGCCGTCGCCCTGCAGCGGTTGGTGGACGCGATCGTCGGGTCCGGATCGGGCCTGGCCGTCGGCGGCTATGCCGCGGCGATCGTCGCGGCCACCCTGCTCGGGGCGGGCGCACCGGAGGTGGACCGGTACCTCCAGGGCCAGATCGGACGGATCGCCGGCGCGCAGATCGTCGGGCGGCTGTATGAGCGGGTCGGTCAGGAGACCGGCGTCGACCGCCTGGAGGATCCCGGATACCAGGATCGGCTCACGCTGGCCGGGGACGCTGCCGCCATGGCGCCACAGCTGCTGCTGCGCGGCGCGCTCGGCCTCGCGACCGCGGCGGTGACCGCCGGTTCGCTCACGGTGGTGCTGCTCGGCGTGGCGTGGCCGCTGGCGGTCCTGGCGCTGGCCGGGGCGATCCCGGTGATGGCGATCGAGTTCCGGCTGGCCCGGCTGAACGTCTCCATGCTGGGCCGGCTCGCCCCCATCCGGCGGCGGCGCGAGGCGTACCGCAGCCTGATCTGCAACCCGGTGGCCGGCAAGGAGCTGCGACTGTTCGGGCTGGGCGACTTCTTCCGGCACCGGATGCTGGCCGATCTCGACCTCGCGAACCGGCACGAGCGCGATCTGGAGCGCACGACGCTGCGGATGCAGCTGATCGCCGCCGGGGTGGTCGGCGCGATGGTCGTCGCCGCGGTCGGCGTCGTCGCGCGCGGGGCCGCGGCCGGCGGGACCAGCGCCGGTCAGGTGGTCGCGGTGGTGACCGCCTTCGGCGGGCTGACCGCGGCGCTGACCGGTGCCGTGCAGGCGCTGGGTCAGCTGCGGTCCGGCCAGCAGCTCGTCGGCGCCGTCGACGGGATCTGCGCGCCTGCTGCCGTCGTCGAGACGCCGGCCCGACCGGCCGCGCCGCTGCGACAGGCGGTCCGACTGGAGGACGTCTGGTTCCGCTATCGCCCGGACCTGCCGTGGATCCTGCAGGGCATCAGCCTCACGATTCCGGCCGGCGGATCGGTCGCGCTCGTCGGGCTGAACGGGGCAGGGAAGTCCACGCTGGTCAAGCTGCTGTGCCGGCTCTACGAACCGACCCGCGGCCGCATCACCTGGGACGGCGTCGACCTGCCGGCGCTCGACCCGGTGTCGCTGCGGGACCGGATCGGCGCCGTCTTCCAGGACTTCGCCACCTACGACCTCACCGCGGCGCAGAACGTCGGTGTCGGGCGGCTGGACCATCTCGACGATCGCCCGCGGATCCTCGACGCGATCCGTCGCGCGCACATCGAGCGCGAGCTGGCCGCCCTGCCCCGCGGCCTCGACACCATGCTCAGCCGGCTCTTCTTCCGTGACCCCGAAGAGGTCGACGACGCCGACACCCCGCTCGTCCTGTCCGGCGGGCAGTGGCAGCGCGTCGCGCTGGCGCGCATGTTGATGCGCGCGGACTGCGACCTGCTCCTCCTCGACGAGCCGAGTTCCGGGCTCGACGCCAAGGCCGAGCACGACCTGCACCGAGCGGTCGCCGACACGATGATCGGCGGCGCCCGCGTGCTCATCTCGCACCGGCTCTCCACCGTGCGGCACGCCCAGCGCATCTACGTGCTGGCCGGTGGCCGCGTCGCCGAGTCCGGCTCGCACCGGGAGCTGATGAACAGTCCGGGCGGCCGCTACGCCGAGCTGTTCTCCCTTCAAGCCGCCGGCTACGCCGACCCCGACGACGACGCCCTCGAGGGCGCCGCCGCGGTGCCGGCTCAGGCCGGGTAGCCCGCTCATCTATCCGAAGGAGGGAGGTGAATCATCATGTCGATCACCAAGCTGGCTGACCGCCTCGTCTCCGCGGTCGTGCCGACGACGGACGCCTCCGCGAACTGTGGGAGGTTCCGGTTCCTCTTCTACCGGTGCTGCGCGGCGCCCTTCCAGCACAAGGCGGTCTCGGAGGACACCTGCGGCAACCAAATGGTGGGTAGCTGCCTGAACGCCCGCCCCGAGTGCGGCTGACGCTCAGCCACCGATGTGGCCGGGGCCGGCGACAGGCGCCGGTCCCGGCCGCATCGGTGTCGTCATCGCCGGATTCGCGTTCGGCCGGGCGAACCGGCGGACCGCGCGGCCGAAGACCAGACTCTCGGCGATCGGGCCGTGCACCGCCGAGTCGTAGGAGCGGCCCCGGTCACCCCGCACGTACACGTGGCCGGCGGGGATCTCCACACGGTCGATGACCGCGCCGGCGAGGGCGGTGATCCGCTTGACCCGCGGCTGGGTCCGGTCGAACACGACGACGTCCCCGGCGCGCAACCGGCTGCGCCGGTGCGGCCGGACGGCGAGGACGCGGTCGCCGTCGTGATAGGTCGGCTCCATGCTGACGCCGTTGACCCGGATGATCAGCACTCGCCGCCGCGCCCACACCAGCGCCGCGACCGCGGCCGCGCACCACGCGGCCGACCTCGTCGCAGACATCGTCCTCCGGCCCGGGTTCGCGTTACGCACGTCGACATGTGCACCAGCGTGCCGTTCCGCCTCGGCGTTCCCGGCCAGCTAACCATCTGGACCGGGGCCGGAACAGTGACACGCCCGCCCTGCGCCCACGGCTCGTGCCGGCCGCGCTCGCCGTGGCCGAGCCCGGGGCGGTCACCACGGCCGCGCCCGGTGGACGCGGCGGGGTGACCCGGTCCACCGTCAGGCCGTACCGCTGTCCGAGTCAGCTGCCGTGACCTCGGTCGAGATCCCCAGCACCCGCACGCCGTGGGTCTCGGCCGCGGCCAGCGCGTCGGCCAGCACGTCGCCGGCCGCCGCCGTCGCGCCGGCCACGTCCGCGGCGTCGACCGTCATCCGGACCTCGATCCGGCCGCCGGTGAGGCTGCCGCCGACCTGTGGCTCGCCCGCCCCGGCGTCCAGCAGCGCGTCCACCAGGGCGTCGGTCCAGCGGTCGATGACGTGCAGGCCGGCGCTGGCCAGCCGGACGGTCGCGGTGACCGGATGCGGCACCCGCTCGCCGTCCCGCAGCGCCCAGGCCAGCACCGCCCGCCGAACCGGGTCCGGGAGCAACAGCAGCTGCGGCTCGGCCTCGACCCAGCCCGGCTCCTTGGTCCGCCGGGCCTGGGCGTCGTGGTCGCGGTCGATCGGGTCGGCCAGGTCCGGGCCGGCCCCACCGGCGCCCTTGATCGCCACCCAGTAGAGGTGGTCGCGGCCGTCCTCGCGCAGCCGGAACACCAGCTCGACCGCCATCCGCTCCCGGTCCAGGGTGGCGACGCACTCGTCCTGGCGGTCGTTGAGCATCGCCATCCACCGGTCGGCCTCGGCCGACGCCCCGGGCAGCACCGTGCCCCGGGACAGCTCCAGCACGAGCCCGTCCGGGATGCTGGCCGGCCGGGTCACGGCGCGAGCAGGGCGGCCGGGTGGTCGGCCAGCAGGTCGGCCAGCCGGACCGCGCCCTCGTACGACCGGCCGGTCAACAGGTCGGTGACCGCGGGCAGCGTCAGCGTGGTGTCCCGCCAGCCGCCGGCGGCGGCCAGGCCGACCGGCAGCCGGGTGCCGACGGTGATCGCGCCGCCCCGGTCGTAGGCGACCGCGTGCTCGGCGGCCGGGCCGGTCGCGGTGACGGGGGAGTAGGCGGTGAACAGCCCCGGCCGGTCCCGCTTGAGCCGCAGCGCCCGGGAGACCACGAGCAGCTTGGCCGCGCCGGCGGCGTCGTCCCAGGCCGGCCGCCAGCCGTCGTCGAGCCGGGCCAGCAGGGCCGACCGCAGCTCGAAGTCGACCGGCCGCCGGTTGTCCGGGTCGACCAGCGACAGGTCCCAGAGCTCGCAGCCCTGGTACGTGTCCGGCACCCCCGGCATGGTCAGCTGCAGCAGCGTCGCGGTCAGCGCGTTCGACCAGCCCGGCCCGGCGATCCGATCCACGAACGCGGCCACGTCGTCGTGCAGCTCGCCCGGTCGCAGCGCGGCGTCCGCGGCCGCGTGCATCGCCTGCTCGAACGCCGGCGCCGGGTCGTCCCAGCTGGTGCGGGTCCGCGCCTCCCGCATCGCCTTCTCCAGGTAGCCGTGCAGCCGGTCGCCCTCGATCGGCCAGGCCCCGACCAGCGACTGCCAGAGCAGGTGGCCGAGCGCGCCGTCCGGTGTGGGCGCGAGCGACGACCACCGGTCCACGGCCGCGGCCCAGTCCTCCGGCAGCTCCGCGAGCACCGCGAGCCGGGCCCGCAGGTCGCCCGAACGCTTGGTGTCGTGGGTGGACAGCGCGGTCATCCCGGCCGGGTGCCGGTCCTGCCGGTGGGCCAGCGCCGCGTGGAAGGCCGGCAGCGGCAGCCCGAACCGGTCCGGGTCGCCGCCGACCTCGTTCAGGGCCAGGAACCGGGTCCACCGGTAGTACGCGGTGTCCTCGACCCCCTTGGCCATCACCGCGCCCGAGGTCTGCTGGAACCGGATCGCCAGCGGGTCCTCGGCCACCCCGAGCCGGGCCGCGAGGACGCCGAGGTCCAGATCGGGCCGCCGGGCCTGGGCGGCCTCGACGGCGACAACCAGCTGTGAGATCCCCACCGGCAGGTACGAGCGGTAGACCGGGAAGCAGGCCAGCAGCTCGGCCAGCGCCTCCTGGGCGTACGGCACCTCGGGGACCAGCGTGGCCAGCCGGCGGACCTCGGCCCGCAGCATCCCGGTGGCCACGTCCAGCTTGCAGTCGTGCACCAGCTCCGGCCAGGACGTGGCGGTTCCGGTCAGCCGGGTGTCCAGCGCGGTGAACGCGGCCGTGCCGGCCGGGTCCACCAGCACGCCGTCGACCTCGGCCATCGGGTCGTACCCGCTGGTCCCGGCGACGGGCCAGTCCGGCAGCTCCTCGCCGGGCTCGAGGATCTTCTCGACCACGGTCCAGAGCCCGTTCGAGGTCTGCCAGAGCCGCTCCAGGTAGCCGGCCGGGTCGGCTAGCCCGTCCGGGTGGTCGATCCGCAGGCCCGTGACGTCGCCGAAGGCGACCCAGCGCAGGATCTCGGCGTGGGTGGCGTCGAAGACCGCCGGATCCTCCACCCGCAGCCCGGCCAGGTCGCTGATCGCGAAGAACCGCCGGTAGTTCTGCTCGGTCGCGGCCCGGCGCCAGGACACCAGCTCGTAGTGCTGGTGGTCGTGCACCTTGACCGGGTCGTCCAGGGCCTCGGTGCCGGGCGCGAGCGGGAAGCGCTTGTCGTAGTAGCGCAGCTCGCCGGCGGTGACCCGCAGCGCCGCGAGCTCGTCCGGCCCGTCGCCGAGCACCGGCAGCAGCAGCCGGCCCCGCGACCAGTCGATGTCGAACCACCGGCCGTACGCGGACTGCGGGCCGAGCCGGAGCACGTCCCACCAGGCCGCGTTCTCGGCCGGCACCGCGACGCCCATGTGGTTGGGCACCAGGTCCAGCACCAGCGACAGCCCGTGCTCGCGCAGCGCCTCGGCCAGCACGAGCCGGCCCTCCTCGCCGCCGCGCTGCGGGTCGGCGGTGCGGTGGTCGGTGACGTCGTAGCCGTGCATCGAGCCGGTGGTCGCGGTCAGCAGCGGCGACGCGTACAGATGGGTGACGCCGAGGCGGGCCAGGTAGCCGGCCAGGCCGGCGGTCGCGTGCAGGTCGAAGTCTGGCGACACCTGGACCCGGTACGTCGAGACCGGGACCGGCGGCACGTCAGGTCACCCGCCGCAGCACGGCCAGCGACCGCGCCTCCACCGTCAGCACGCTCTGCGCGGCGGCCGGCGCCGGCTCGGCCAGCTGCGGGGTCGCGGTGTCCAGCACCAGCTCCCACTTCGAGCCGTACTCCGAGGGCGGCAGGGTGAAGTCGATCGACCCGTCGTGCGCGTTGAAGATCATGATGAACGAGTCGTCGGTGACCCGCTCGCCGCGCTGGTTGCGGTCGGAGATGCCGTCGCCGTTGAGGAAGACCGCGACCGACTTGCCGAAGCCGGCCTCCCAGTCCTCCTCGGTCATCTCCCGGGAGTCGGGGGTGAACCAGGCGATGTCCGGCAGCGGCGCGCCGGCCCCGCGCCGGACCGGGCGGCCGTTGAAGAACCGGCGGCGGCGGAAGACCGGGTGGTCGTGCCGCAGCTGCGCGACCTGGGTGGTGAACTGCACCAGCCCGTCGTCGACCTGGGACCAGTCCAGCCAGGTGATGTCGTTGTCCTGGCAGTAGCCGTTGTTGTTGCCGCGCTGGGTCCGGCCGGTCTCGTCGCCGTGCAGCAGCATCGGAACGCCCTGGGACAGGAACACGGTGGCCAGGAAGTTGCGCCGCTGCTGGGCCCGCAGCTCCAGGATCTCCAGGTCGTCGGTGTCGCCCTCGACCCCGCAGTTCCAGGACCGGTTGTGGGACTCGCCGTCCCGGTTGCCCTCGCCGTTGGCCTCGTTGTGCTTCTCGTTGTACGAGACCAGGTCGCGCAGCGTGAAGCCGTCGTGCGCGGTGACGAAGTTGATGCTCGCGACCGGGCGCCGGCTGGAGTGCTCGTACAGGTCGGGGGAGCCGGTGATGCGGCCGGCGAACTCGCCCAGGGTGGCCGGCTCACCCCGCCAGAAGTCCCGGACGGTGTCCCGGTACTTGCCGTTCCACTCGGTCCACTGGGGCGGGAAGTTGCCGACCTGGTAGCCGCCGGGGCCGACGTCCCAGGGCTCGGCGATGAGCTTGACCTGGGAGACCGTCGGGTCCTGCTGGACCAGGTCGAAGAACGCGGACAGCCGGTCCACGTCGTAGAACTCGCGGGCCAGCGTGGAGGCCAGGTCGAAGCGGAAGCCGTCGACGTGCATCTCCAGCACCCAGTAGCGCAGCGAGTCCATGATCAGCTGCAGCGTGTGCGGGTGCCGGACGTTGAGCGTGTTCCCGGTGCCGGTGTAGTCCATGTAGTACTCGGGCTGGCCGTCGACCAGCCGGTAGTACGCGCCGTTGTCGATGCCGCGCATGGACAGCGTCGGGCCGAAGTGGTTGCCCTCCGCGGTGTGGTTGTAGACCACGTCGAGGATGACCTCGATGCCGGCCTCGTGCAGGTCCCGGACCATGCCCTTGAACTCCATGACCTGCTGCCCGGCCGTGCCGGAGGAGGAGTAGGCGGCGTCCGGGGCGAAGAAGCCGATCGTGTTGTAGCCCCAGTAGTTGCGCAGCCCGCGCTGGCGCAGCGAGTGGTCGTGGATGAACTGGTGCACCGGCATCAGCTCGATCGCGGTCACGCCGAGCTCCTGCAGGTGCTCGATCATCGAGGGGTGGGACACCCCCGCGTACGTCCCGCGCATCTCCAGCGGCACGTTCTTGTTCAGGAACGTCAGGCCCTTGACGTGGGCCTCGTAGATCACCGTCTCGTTGTACGGCCGGTTCGGCGGCCGGTCGGTGCCCCAGTTGAAGTACGGGTTGACCACGACCGCCTTCGGCAGGAACGGCGCCGAGTCCTCGTCGTTGTGCTTGTCCTGGAACTCGAAGTCGTAGGCGAACAGCGACGGGTGCCAGTCGACCTTGCCGTCGATGGCCTTCGCGTACGGATCCAGCAGCAGCTTGCGCGGGTTGCAGCGCAGGCCGGCATTCGGGTCGTACGGGCCGTGCACGCGGTAGCCGTACCGCTGGCCGGGGCCGACGTTGGGCAGGTAGCCGTGCCAGACGAACCCGTCGACCTCGGGCAGGGAGAGCTTGGTCTCCCGGCCGGCGTCGTCGAACAGGCACAGCTCGACCTTCTGCGCGACCTCGGAGAAGAGCGAGAAGTTGGTGCCCATCCCGTCGTACGTCGCGCCCAGCGGGTACGACGACCCGGGCCACACCTGCATTACGCTCCTCCGATCCGACCCCGGAGTCCTTCCCGGGAAGCTCGAACCTAATGCACGGCCGCCGGGCCGCCTGTCGAGCGTTTCGCGCCGGCCGAGCCGGTGTGGCGCCGGTCACCTGACAGGTGTCATGGCCGAGTCCGTACGGACGGAACTGCCGGGATCGGGCCGCGGGCGCGACGCTCTGTCCATGCCTGAGACGAGCCTCACCGCCGGACTGCGGATCCGCGGCCTCACCAAGTCCTACGGCCCGGTGCCGGCCGTCGCCGGCGTCGACCTCGACATCGTCGCGGGGGAGACGGTCGCGCTGCTCGGCCCGAACGGGGCCGGCAAGTCGACCACGATCGACATGCTGCTCGGCCTGACCCGCCCGGACACCGGCGAGGTCAGCGTGTTCGGCCGCAGCCCGGAGCTGGCGGTCAAGGCCGGGCTGGTCGGCGCGATGCTGCAGAGCGGCGGGCTGATCTCCGAGATCAGCGTGCGCGAGCTGCTGACGCTGGCCGCCTCGCTCTACCCGCAGCCGATGCCGGTGGCCGAGGTGCTCGACCGGGCCGACCTCACCGAGCTGGCCGACCGGCGGACGACCAAGCTGTCCGGCGGGCAGACGCAGCGGGTGCGGTTCGCGCTCGCGCTGGTGCCGAACCCGGAGCTGCTGGTCCTGGACGAGCCGACCGCCGCGATGGACGTGGAGAGCCGGCGCCGGTTCTGGGCCTCGATGCGGGAGCTCACCGCGGCCGGCCGCACGGTCCTGTTCGCCACCCACTACCTGGAGGAAGCCGACCAGTACGCCGACCGGGTCGTGCTGATGGCCGCGGGCAAGGTCGTCGCCGACGGGCCGGCCACCGCGATCAAGGCCGTGGTCGGCGGCCGCACCATCCGGGTCACGCTGCCCGGCGCCTGCGCCGCCACGCTGGAGACGCTGCCCGGCGTCACCGCGGTCGAGCTGCACGGCGACATCGCCCGGCTGGCCTGCTCCGACTCCGACGCCGCGCTGCGCGCGCTGCTGTCCTCCGAACCCGCCGCCCGCGACGTCGAGGTCGGCGGCGCCGACCTCGAGGACGCCTTCGTCGCCCTCACCTCGACCGGAGCCTCCGCATGAACACCGTCTACCTGCGTACCGAGGTGCGCCGCACGCTGCGCGCCCCCCGCTACTTCGTCTTCGTCATCGGCATGCCGGTCGGCCTGTTCCTGCTCTTCGCCTCCCTGTACGGGACCGGCACCCAGGACGGCATCAGCGGCAAGGCCTGGCTGATGGCGAGCATGTCCGTGTTCGGCGCGATGGGCGCCGCGGTCTCCATCGGGGGCCGGATCGCCGGCGAGCGGCAGACCGGCTGGACCCGGCAGCTGCGGCTGAGCCCGATGCCGGGCTGGGCGTACGTGGCCTCCAAGGCGGTCACCGCGCTGCTCGTCGCGATCCCGGCGCTGGCCCTGGTCTACGGCGTCGGCGCGCTGACCGAGGGGGTCCGGCTGCCGGCCCGGATGTGGGCCGAGGCCGCCGGGTGGTCGCTGCTCGCGCTGGCGCCGTTCGTGGCGCTGGGCATCTGGCTCGGGCACCGGCTGACCATCGACGTGCTCGGCCCGCTGTCCGGGGCACTGTTCACCGTGCTCGGCATCCTCGGCGGGATCTGGTTCCCGATCGACCAGCTGCCCTCGGCGCTGCAGTCCTTCGCCAGGGCGCTGCCCTCGTACTGGCTGGCGCAGGCGGGCCGGGAGCCGCTGGCCGGCAGCTGGATCGGCTGGCACGGGGTCGCCATCCTGGCCGTCTGGACCGCGGTGTTCGCGCTGCTCGCGGCGCGTGCCTACCGGCGCGACACGGCCCGGAACTAGGGTCTTGCGGTGGCTTCGGGAGCGGCGGGTCCGGGACCCGGCTGGGGCTTCGGCTTCCGGCCGGGTGCCGGCATCGCGCTCGGCCCGATCGGCGCGCGGCTGAACGGGCGGGGCCGCTGGCGGGTCTTCTCCGGCGTCTGGCTGCTCTACCTGCTGCCCGGGTTCCAGAGCGCCTGGACCGAGCACACCGGGGTGGATCGCGCGCTGCGGCTGATCCTGCTGCTGGCGTTCTGCTACGTCTACATCGACCTGGTCGCCCGGGCCCTGACCATGCGGCCGGCCTGGCTGCGGTGGGCGGCGCCGACCCTGCTCGCGCTGCTCGCGCTGGCCCTGGCCGCCCTGGTCGGCCCGGACGCGCTGGGCGCGGTCGTGTACGTCGCGGTCACCGTCGTGGTGCTCTACCCGTTCCGGCTCGGGCTCCCGATCGCGATCGCCGGCACCCTGCTGGTCGGGCTCTCCGCCCGGCTCGTGCCGTCCTGGGACGGCACCGACACCTGGGCGGTGGCCGGATCGGTCGCGCTCGGCTCGCTGGCGGCGTTCGGGTTCCAGGCCCTGATCCGGCGGACCTGGGAGCTGCGGGCGGCCCAGCAGGAGGTCTCCCGGCTGGCCGCCGACCGGGAGCGGATGCGGATCGCCCGGGACCTGCACGACCTGCTCGGCCACTCGCTCACCGCCGCCTCGGTCAAGGCGCAGCTGGCCGGGCGGCTGGTCGGGCGGGACGATGCGCGGGCCGCGGCGGAGATCCGCGACGTCGAGCGGCTGACCCGGCAGGTGCTGGCCGACGTCCGGGCCGCCGTGGCCGGGTACCGCGAGGTCTCGCTGGCCGTCGAGCTGGCCACCGCCCGCGAGGTGCTGTCCGCGGCCGGCATCGCCGCCGACCTGCCCGGCGCGGTCGACGAGGTGCCGGGGTCGCTGCGGGAGCTGTTCGGCTGGGCCGTACGGGAAGGCATCACCAACGCGGTCCGGCACTCGGAGGCTTCCCGGGTCCGGATCCGGGTGACGGCGACGGACGTCGAGGTGGTCGACGACGGCCGCGGGGTCCGCGCGGCCGGGCCGCCCGCCGGCAGCGGGCTGGCCGGGCTGGCCGAGCGGGCCGCGGCAGCCGGCGGGACGGTCGAGTCCGGTCCCTTGCCGGGCGGCGGGTTCCGGCTCCGCCTCGCCGTACCGGCCGATCCGCCTCCATCACCCACCCCGGCCGCCACCCCTGCCACCCCGGTCGGCTGGGAGGCGGGATGATCAAGGTGTTGCTGGCGGACGACCAGAGCATGGTCCGCGGCGCGCTGGCCGCGCTGCTCTCGCTGGAGCCGGACCTGGAGGTCGTCGCCGAGGTCGGCCGGGGCGACGAGGTCGTCGCGGCGGCCCGGTCCAGCGCGGCCGAGGTCGCGCTGCTGGACGTGGAGATGCCCGGCCTGGACGGCATCGCCGCCGCGGCCGCGCTGCGCGCCGAGGTCCCCGCGGTCCGGGTCGCGATCCTCACCACGTTCGGCCGGCCCGGCTACCTGCGCCGGGCGATGGAGGCCGGCGTGCTCGGGTTCGTGGTCAAGGACGCCCCCGCCGACGAGCTGGCCGACGCGATCCGGCGGGTCGCCGCGGGCCTGCGCGTCGTCGACCCGGCGCTGGCCGCCGCCACCCTGGCCGGCGGCGCCAGCCCGCTCACCGGCCGCGAACGCGACGTCCTGGTCGCGGCCCGCGACGGCGCCACCGTCGCCGACATCGCCGGCCGCCTGTTCCTCTCCGAGGGCACCGTCCGCAACTACCTGTCCGCCGCCATCACCAAGACCGGCACCCGCAACCGGGTAGAAGCCCTCCGCACCGCCGAATCCAACGGCTGGCTCTGACCCGGGCAAGAGCCGCTCTCCGTACCATGGCATCATCCGTGACATATCGGACGGCCGACGGCCGTGCCGCTTCGTGGACGAGTCGCATCGGAGCTCGTACCTCCTGGTGGCGAGCTGGTCCCGCCTTCGGACGTGGCCGGCGTCCGGAGCCGGCCGCGGGCTCTCCCGCGGCTCACTTCCCCGGCCTACTGGTCGGGACGCACAGGTCGTACACCCCAGGATCAGCGGGGGCGGAGGCCGAGGGCTCGGAGTTCGAGTTCGGCGAGGGCGGTGGCGGCGTCCTCGTCGCCGGCCCGCCAGCGGGTGATGGTCGCCTCGGGCAGCGCGGCCAGCTCCCGGGTGTGCCGCCGTACGACGGCCCGGGTCGCGAAGACCTCCAGCGCGTCCGGCCCGGACAGCAGCCGCCGGGCCGCGCCGGCCTCCCGGGACCAGCGCACCCGGCCCGGCAGCCAGAGCGCGACCACGATCCCGGCCGCCAGCAGCAGGATCAGGGCCGGTACGAAGAACGCCAGCTGGTGCACCGCGTCCTGCTGGTTGCGCCCCGCGTCGGCGAGCGAGTCGCCCGCGCCGCCGGCCCGCCGCAGCGCCCCGGCCACGTCGTCGCCGACCACCGGCAGCCCGCCGACCTTGTCCCCGGCGTCGTTCAGCGACCCGGAGAACGAGGTGCCGGCCTTCTCCAGCGTCACCCCGGGCGCGGCCAGCTCGAGCAGCCGGTCGTGCAGCTGCACCGCGAGCCAGATCCAGAGCGCCACCCACCCCAGCACGAGCAGGTCCCCGACCACCTGACGCGAGAACCGCCCGGTCGTGTCCGCGTACAGCTTCATGTCGACGACCTGCCCCACCGACGCCGGGGGTACGCGTGGGCCGGTGATCTTCCGGGCAGACCGTGCGCATGCGGCGTCTCCCGATCGGGTCGTCGATCGGGTCGGTCGCGGGTCTGGTCTTCGTGCTCGCGAACGCCGGCGGCCTGCCCGCCGCCGCGGTGATCCGGGTCGCCGGCCTGGTGGCCCTCGTGCTCGTGCTCGTCCTGCTGCTGCGCCGGCCCGTCGCCGCGCCGCCGCGTCCCGGCCGCGCCGCCCTGCGGACGTACGGGCTCTGCGTGGTCGGCGAGGTCGTCGCGATCCCGGTCGGCGCGCTGGTGGTCCGGAGCCTGGGCGGGCCCTCCGAGCTGGTCGTGGTCTGGGTCGTGTTCGTGGTCGGGGTGCACTTTCTGCCGTTCGCGCGGGCGTTCGGGCTGCCGGTGTTCGGCCTGCTGGCCTGGACCCTCATCGGGCTGGCCGTGGTCGGCGGCGCCCTGACGCTGGCCGCGGACGCGGCCGCGGGACGGTGGACCGCGGTGGCCGCCGGGTTCGTCCTGCTCGGCTTCGCCGCGGCCGGCCCGCGGCCGGCCGGTCCGGGAGCCGGGGTCGCCTGACCGTCCGGGAAGAAACTGTCGGACCCCGTGCTTATGGTTCGGCTATGCGCGCCACCACCGACATCGTCCCGACCCAGGGCGTCTTCAAGGTCGTCAGCGACTTCGAGCCCTCGGGCGACCAGCCGGCGGCCATCGACTCGCTGGAGAAGCGGGTCCGGGCCGGCGAGCGCGACACGGTGCTGCTCGGCGCGACCGGCACCGGCAAGTCCGCGACGACGGCCTGGCTGATCGAGCGACTGCAACGGCCGACCCTGGTGATGGCGCCGAACAAGACGCTCGCCGCGCAGCTGGCCAACGAGTTCCGCGAGCTGCTGCCGAACAACGCGGTGGAGTATTTCGTCTCCTACTACGACTACTACCAGCCCGAGGCGTACGTGCCCCAGACGGACACGTACATCGAGAAGGACTCGTCGGTCAACGACGAGGTAGAGCGGCTGCGGCACTCGGCGACGATGTCCCTGCTCACCCGCCGGGACGTGGTCGTGGTCGCGACCGTCTCCTGCATCTACGGCCTCGGCACCCCGCAGGAGTACGTGGACCGGTGCGTCCGGCTGTCCGTCGGCCAGACCATCGAGCGGGACACGATCCTGCGCCAGCTCGTGACCGAGCAGTACACGCGCAACGACCTGTCCTTCACCCGCGGCACGTTCCGGGTCCGCGGCGACACCGTCGAGATCTTCCCGGTCTACGAGGAGCTCGCCGTCCGGGTCGAGATGTTCGGCGACGACATCGAGCGGCTCTATTACCTGCACCCGCTGACCGGCGAGGTCATCCGCGAGGTCGAGGAGGTCTTCGTCTTCCCCGCCTCGCACTACGTGGCCGGCCCGGAGCGCATGGAGCGGGCGATCACCCGTATCGAGAACGAGCTGACCGAGCGGCTGGCCGAGCTGGACAAGCAGAACAAGCTGCTGGAGGCCCAGCGGCTGCGCATGCGCACGACGTACGACATCGAGATGATGCGCCAGGTCGGCTTCTGCTCCGGCATCGAGAACTACTCGCGGCACATCGACGGCCGGTCCCAGGGTGAGCCGTCCTTCACCCTGCTCGACTACTTCCCCGACGACTTCCTCATGGTCATCGACGAGTCCCACACCACCGTCCCGCAGATCGGCGGGATGTACGAGGGGGACGCCTCGCGCAAGCGGATGCTCGTCGACCACGGCTTCCGGCTGCCCTCGGCCATGGACAACCGCCCGCTGAAGTGGGAGGAGTTCGTCGAGCGGATCGGGCAGACGGTCTACCTCTCCGCCACCCCGGGTCCGTACGAGCTGGGTCGCACCGACAACGACTACGTCGAGCAGGTCATCCGGCCGACCGGCCTGGTCGACCCCGAGGTCGTGGTCAAGCCGACCAAGGGCCAGATCGACGACCTGGTGCACGAGATCCGGACGCGCGCGGAGAAGGACGAGCGGGTCCTCGTCACCACGCTGACCAAGAAGATGTCCGAGGACCTCACCGACTACCTGCTCGAGCTGGGCATCCGGGTGCGCTACCTGCACTCCGAGGTGGACACGCTGCGCCGGGTGGAGCTGCTGCGGGAGCTGCGGCAGGGCGAGTTCGACGTGCTGGTCGGCATCAACCTGCTGCGCGAGGGTCTCGACCTCCCCGAGGTCTCGCTGGTCTCGATCCTGGACGCGGACAAGGAGGGCTTCCTGCGCTCCGGCACCTCGCTGATCCAGACCATCGGCCGGGCCGCCCGCAACGTCTCCGGCCAGGTCCACATGTACGCGGACAAGATCACGCCGTCGATGGCGAAGGCGATCGACGAGACCAACCGGCGCCGCGTGAAGCAGATCGCGTACAACGTCGAGCGCGGGGTGGACCCGCAGCCGCTGCGGAAGAGGATCGTCGACATCCTCGACGGGATCTACCGCGACGCCGAGGAGACCGAGCAGGAGCTGGTCGGCGGGTCCGGCCGGCAGCAGTCCCGGGGCAAGGCGCCGGTGCCGGGGCTCTCGTCGCGGGCGACGAAGAAGAGCGGGGCCGGGGCGCACGCGAAGGACCTGGCCGGGATGCCGCGGGCCGAGCTGGCCGACCTCATCCAGCAGCTCAACGACCAGATGCTGGCCGCGGCCCGGGAGCTGCAGTTCGAGCTCGCCGCCCGCCTCCGCGACGAGATCGGCGAGCTGAAGAAGGAACTCCGCGGGATGGACGCCGCCGGGGTGCGCTGATCACTGCACGCAGAACTCGTTCTGCTCGGGGTCGAGCATGACGGTGAAGACGCCGCCGCCCTCGTGGATCGTCTCGACCTCGGTGGCACCGAGGGCGACCAGCTCGGCGACCTTGGCGGCGATGGTCGCCTCCCGCTCGCCGGCCGGCGTCGAGCGGTCGGTGACCTCGACGTCGAGGTGCCACCGGTTCTTGACCGTCTTCGGCTCCGGCACGGTCTGGAAGAACAGCCGCGGGCCGATGCCCGCCGGGTCGACCAGCGCCCCGTGCCACTGCGAGCGCGGAATCGCGTACGCCTCCGCGTACGCCGCCCAGGACTCGTGACCGGGCGGCGGCGGCTCCTGGACGTACCCGAGCGCCTGCTCCCAGAACGCCAGCGCCGTCGGCACGTCCGCGCAGTCTGCAGTGATCTGGATCTTCGTACGCATATCAGCACCGTAAACACGAGGTGTGACAAATCCCTCGCGGCAGTCGGGTGGTTTCCCCCTACCCGACTGGCCCACCTGCGCATACATGCGGGATAGTGGGGAGAGTCGGAGGGGAGTATCCCTGCGCGGCGGCGCCGTCATCACGGTCCGAAAGACCCGGTGCCGCCGGTCGCCACAAGCGGCGGGAGAGACCTCCGGGCTGGACCCTTGTCGTCCGTCCGGAGGAGGCCCGTGAACGTACCCCTGTGGCTCTGGTTCGCCACGATCGCCGGGATCCTCGTGCTGCTGGCGGCCGACCTGTTCATCGTCGACCACAACCCGCACACGATTCGGGTCGCCGAGGCCGCGAAGTGGGTGGTCTTCTACGTCACCTGCGCGATCCTCTTCGGCATCGGGATCCTGATCTTCTCCGGCGGGACGTACGCGGGGGAGTACTTCGCCGGCTACATCACCGAGTACAGCCTGTCCGTCGACAACCTGTTCGTGTTCGTCATCATCATGACGACCTTCGGCGTACCCGCGATCCACCAGCACAAGGTGCTGCTGTTCGGGATCCTCGCCGCGCTGGTCCTGCGGGGCCTGTTCATCGCCGCCGGGGCCGCGGTGATCGAGCGGTTCGAGTGGGTGTTCTTCCTCTTCGGCGCGTTCCTGCTCTACACCGGCTACCGGCTGGCGTTCCGGCGGGAGAGCGACGAGGAGGAGGAGTACAAGGAGAACGTGGCGCTGCGGGTGCTGCGGCGGTTCCTGCCGGTCAGCGCGGAGTACCACGGGTCCGCGGTGCTCACCCGGATCGGCGGGAAGCGGTTCGTCACCCCGATGCTGGTGGTGATGCTCGCGATCGGCACCACCGACCTGCTGTTCGCGCTCGACTCGATCCCGGCGATCTTCGGGCTGACCAAGGAACCGTTCCTGGTCTTCTCGTCCAACGCGTTCGCGCTGATGGGGTTGCGCCAGCTCTACTTCCTGCTCGGCGGCCTGCTCAACCGGCTGGTCTACCTGGACACCGGGCTCGCGGTGATCCTCGGCTTCATCGGGCTCAAGCTGATCTCCGAGGCCGCGCACGGGCAGGGCGTCTCGTGGGCGCCGGAGATCGGCATCGTCCTCTCGCTGGTGGTGATCGTGCTGGTGCTCGGCATCACCACCGCGCTCAGCCTGCTCAAGGTCCGGCGGGATCCGTCCGCCGCGCTGCACATGCCGAAGGCGGCGCCATCCCGGGCGCCCGAGGCGCCGGACGCGGCGGACTCCGGGAACGACTCCGCGCCCGAGGAGTCGTCCTCCTCCACCCCGGCCGGATCCACCCCGGCCGCGCGTCCGCCGGCCCGGCGGTCCCCGCCCCGCTCGGACCCGCCCCGCCCGGACCCGCCCCGCTCGGACCCGAACCTCCGCACCACCCGGCCCGACCTGCTGCCGCGCCCCGGCGCCGCCCGCCCGCACCGCACCGCCGGCGCCACCCGCGGCGACCTCCCCGCCGAAGGCCCCAGCTAGCCGCCCGCGGCGCGCGGGCCGAGTCCGCGCCGCGCTCTCCCGCCGCTCGGCGGATCACGTCCGCGGCCGGGACCTGCGTCCGCAGCTCGGCCGGACGCCTGCGCGCAGGGATTCGCAGGACGCCCGCGGTCGGCGGGCCGGACGCCCGCGGCCCGGCGGGCCGGACGCCCGCGGTCGGCGGCCCGGACGCCCGCGGCCCGGCAGGCCGGAAGCCCGCGGCCGGACGCCCGCGGCCGGCAGGCCAGACGTCCGCGGCCGGACGCCCGCGGCCGGCAGGCCGGACGCCCGCGGTCCGGCGGGCCGGTCATGGTGTTCCGGAGACGAGGGTGCCGTCCTGGTAGACGGCGCGGATCCGGTCGCCGAGCGTGCCGACCTCGAGCGCGTCGCCGTCGACCACGACCAGGTCGGCCCGCTGCCCGGGCGCGATCGTGCCCCGGTCGTCGGCCACGTCCAGCAGCTCGGTCGCGGACTGGGTCGCCGCGTGCAGCGCCTGCGCCGGCGTCATCCCGCAGTCGACCAGCAGCTGCAGCTCGGTGAGGTTGTGACCGTGCGGCCCGACCCCGGAGTCGGTCCCCATCGCCACCGTCACCCCGGCCGCGATCGCCCGCCGTACGGACGTCGTGTGCTCCTCCAGCACCATCCGCGCCTTGGCCAGCACGGCGTCCGGGTACTGCACCCCGGACGCGGCCATGTCCAGCACCGCCCGCGGCGCCGCCAGCGTCGGCACCAGCCAGGTACCCCAGTCGAGCATCATCTCGATCGCCTCGTCGTCGAGGTAGATCCCGTGCTCGATCGACCGGACCCCGTTGCGTACGGCGGTCTTGATCCCCTCGGTCGCCTGCGCGTGCGCCATGACCGTGATCCCGGCGGCCTCGGCCTCGTGCACCATCATCGCCACCTCCTCGTCCCGGAAGTGGCCGTGCCGCGGGTCGTCCCGGGCCGAGAGCACGCCGCCGCTGGTGGCGACCTTGATCACGTCCGCCCCGGCCCGGACCAGGGCCCGGACGCATCTGCGGATCTCTTCCGGCCCGTCGACGACCGTGTTCGGCCGGCCCGGGTGCGGCTGGACCAGCGGCACCGAGCAGCCCGAGGGGTACCAGCCGTCACCGTGCCCGCCGGTCTGGCTGAGCATGCTCACCGCGATGAGCACCCGCGGCCCGGGCACGAGCCCGGCCGCGACCGCCTCCTTGACCCCGAGGTCGGCCCCGCCGGCGTCGCGGACGGTGGTGATGCCGAGGTCGAGCGTGGCCCGCAGGTTCCGGACCGCCTCGAAATACGGGTACGAGAACGGTGTCTGCAGCGTCTTCATCGGATGGGCCCCGCTGAAGAGCAGATGCACGTGGCAGTCGACCAGGCCGGGCAGCAGCGTCGTGCCGGTGCAGTCGACCAGCTCGTCGCCGTCGAGCCCGGGCCCGACGTCGACGATCCGGCCGTCCTCCACCACGACGTCCGCACCGGCGGGCGGCGACCCGGTGCCGTCGAAGACCTGACCGTGGGCGAAGAGGGTGCGCACGGCAGGCATCTCACCATGATTGGATCTGCCTGTGGTGCTGGAGATCGCGGTTCTGGAGATCACGCCCGGCTCGGAGGATGCCTTCGAGCAGGCGTACGCGTCGGTGAAGCACGAGGTGGCGGACACGCCCGGGTGCCTGAGCATGCGGCTGGTGCGCGGGATCGAGTCGCCGAGCCGGTTCACGCTGATGGTGGAGTGGGAGTCGGTCGAGGCGCACGAGCAGAACTTCCGCGCCTCCGAGCGGTTCCCGCGCTGGCGGGCCGGCATCGGGCCGCACTTCGCCCAGCCGCCCGCGGTGGAGCACTACAGCGACATCGGCTGACGGGAAGGCCGTTCGCCCGCGGTTGTACGGTCGGATCGTGAAGCCTGCCGACCTCGCCCTGCTCCGGCTGCCCGGCGCGCCGACCCTCTCCCCGGACGGGACGCGGGCTGTGCTCGCCGTGACCCGGGCCGACCTCGACGCCGACGACTACCGATCCCAGCTCTGGCTGGTCGACACGACCGGCGCGACCCCGCCGCGGCGGCTGACCGAGGGCCCGAAGGACAGCTCCCCGGTCTGGTCGCCGGACGGCCGCTGGATCGCGTTCCTGCGGGCCGGCGAGGAGGGCAAGCCGCAGCTGCACCTGCTGCCGGCCGAGCTCGGCGACGCCCGCCCGGTCACCACCGACGAGCACCACCCGCTCGGCGCCGGCGCGCCGCGGTGGAGCCCGGACTCGACCCGGCTGGCGTACTCGGCCCGCGTCCCGGAGCAGGGTCGGTACGGGACCGACAAGGACCGCGGCCCCGAGAAGGAGCCGCCGCGCCGCATCACCCGGCTGCGGGCGAAGGAGGACGGCATCGGCTGGCTGCTGGACCGGCAGCCGCACGTGTTCGTGCTCGACCCGTTCGCGGACGAACCGGCGCCGGTGCAGGTGACCGACGGCGAGTGCGAGGACACGCACGTCGGCTGGGCGCCGGACGGCGGCCTGCTGTTCTCCAGCGACCGCGACACACCCGTGGACACCAACCTGCACTGGGATGTGTACGGCTGTGCAGCCGACGGCTCCGGCCTGCGCAAGCTGACCCGCGGCGGCCAGGACGCCGGCTGCCCGGTCGCCTCCGCCGACGGCGGCACCGTCTACTTCCTGGCCACCACCGACCTCGGCCCGACCGGCAGCGACTTCATCGGCCGCCACGGCGCGGTCTGGTCGGTCCCGGCCGACGGCTCGGCCGCGCCGACCCGGCTCACCGGCCCGGAGACCGACCTCCAGCCGAGCGGCGGCGGCGACCAGCTGCTGCGCGACGGCGACTCCCTGCTCGCGCTGACCCGCAACCGCGGGGCTCAGGAGCTGGTCCGGGTCCCACTGGCCGGTGGCGAGCCGGAGGTCGTCTTCGGCGGCGCCGTCACCGGCACGGCCGCCGCGATCGCCGGCGGGACGATCGTGGTCACCGCGGCCGAGGCGACCAGCGCCGGCGAGCTCCACAAGGTCGGCCGGGACGAGCCGCTGACCGCATTCGGGGCCGAGCTCACCGCCGCCGCGAACCTGCGCCCGCTGCGGGAGCTGACCACCACCGCGCCGGACGACTACCCCGTGCACGGCTGGCTGGTGCACCCCGACCCCGAGCGGTACCCGGGCCGGCGCCCGGTGCTGCTGGCCATCCACGGCGGCCCGCACGCGCAGTACGGCTACACGCTCTTCGACGAGGCCCAGGTCTACGCGGACGCCGGCTACCTGGTCGTGCTCGGCAACCCCCGCGGCGCGGCCGGCTACGGCGAGGACCACGCCCGCGCGATCCGGCACCGGATGGGCACCGTCGACGCCGACGACCTGCTCGCGCTGCTGGACGCGGCGCTCACCGACGAGGCCGCGGACCCGTCCAAGGTCGGCGTCATGGGCGGGTCGTACGGCGGGTTCATGACCAGCTGGCTGATCGGCCACGTCGGCGAGCGGTTCAGGGCCGCGATCGTGGAGCGGGCCGTCACCGCCTGGGACTCGTTCCTGGGCTCCAGCGACATCGGCTTCACCTTCGCCCCCGAGTACGTCGGGACCGACCCGGCCGCGATCGCCGAGCAGAGCCCGCTGACGTACGCGGACAAGATCGACATGCCGGTGCTGATCATCCACTCCGAGCACGACTGGCGGTGCCCGGTCGAGCAGGGCCAGCGACTGTACGTGGCGCTGCGGATGCGCGGAGTCCCGGCCGAGCTGCTGTTGTTCCCGGGGGAGGGGCACGAGCTGAGCCGGTCCGGGCTGCCCAGTCATCGGCTGGCCCGCTTCGACGCCGTGCTCGACTGGTGGTCCCGGTACCTGTCCTGACATGATCAACTCGACGTGCAGGCCGGGCTGAGGGAGGGACGACGTGTTCTCCGCCGAGACGCGCCGCCAGGCAGCGGCCTTCGACGCCATCGGGGAGCGGTACGACGACGTCTTCCCGCACAAGTCGGGGCAGATCATCGCCACCCAGTGGGTGATCGACCGGCTCAGGCCCGGGGCCCGGGTGCTCGACCTCGGCTGCGGTACCGGCGTCCCGACCGCGGGCATGCTGGCCGAGACCGGCCTGGAGGTGGTCGGCGTCGACGTCTCCACCGAGATGCTGGCGCTGGCCCGGCGCAACGTGCCGACCGGCCGGTTCGTGGCCATGGACGTGCTCGACCTGGACGACTCGCTCGGCCGGTTCGACGCGGTCTGCGCGTTCTTCTCGCTGCTCATGCTGCGGCGGGAGGGCATCCCGCGGGTGCTGCGCCGGGTCCGGTCGGTGCTGCAGCCCGGCGGCGTGGTCGCGATCGGGATGGTCGAGGGCGACTTCGACTACGCGCCGCTGCCGTTCCTGGGGCAGGAGCTGTCGGTCACCGCGTACCCGCAGGCGGACCTGGAGGGGGCGGTCCGGGCCGAGGGGCTGCACGTGCTCGAGGTCGACGTCGAGGAGTTCGAACCCGCCTCCGCCGAACTCCCCGCCGAACGCCAGGTCTTCCTCTACTGCTCCGCGCCGTAGTCCTCCCTACGTTCAGGTGCTGAGGGCGGATACCGCCGATGTGGTAGGCGGGAACGGGCACAGGGCGCATGATCGGGTCGTTGGACCTGGTGACGGATTACCTCGTTACAGCCGGAGCCCCGATGAGCGACGCACTCCCGGAACCCGTACCGGAGCAACCCCTGCCCGCCCACCTGCTGCGGGTCGGCGACGCCGAGCGCCAGACGGCCGTCGGCGCGTTGGGCGAGCACTTCGCCGCCGGCCGGCTCGACCAGGACGAGTACGACACCCGCGTGCAGGCGGCGTACGCGTCCCGGACCCGGGTCGACCTGCACGGCCTGTTCGGCGACCTGCCGGAGCCGGCCCCGTTCCGGCCGAGCCTGGCCCAGCCCCATCTGCCCTCGGGCTGGTACGACGGGCGGGTGGCGCGGGAACGGCCGCGGCGCTCCGGCGTCGGCATGGCGCCGGTCTTCCTGCTGGTCATCGTGGTGGCGATCGTGGCCAGCGCGCTGCTGCGCTTCCCGATCTTCCCGTTCGTGCTGCTGTTCTGGTTCGGGCTGGGCCGGCGGGCGTGGGGGCACGGTCCGCGCCGGGGGCCGCGCGACTGGCGCTGACCACCGCTCTACGGTGGCCGCATGGACGGCGGGCTGGTCGAGCGGGCGCTCGCGTTGTCCCGGTCCGGGCGGGCCCTGCTCGGGATCGCCGGGGCGCCCGGGGCCGGGAAGTCGACGCTCGCGGCCGAGCTCGTCGCCGCGGTCGGGCCGGCCGCGGCCTGGGTGCCGATGGACGGGTTCCACCTCGCCGACGCGGCGCTGGACCGGCTCGGGCTCCGGTCGCGCAAGGGGGCGCCGGAGACGTTCGACGGCTGGGGCTACCTCGCGCTGCTGCGGCGGCTCGCCGCCGAGACCGGGCACCCGGTCTACGCGCCGGACTTCGAGCGGGATCTGGAGCAGCCGATCGCCGGCGCCCTCGCGGTCGACCCGGCCGTCCGGCTGATCGTCACCGAGGGCAACTACCTGCTGGTCGACGAGGAGCCGTGGACGCAGGTCCGACAGGCGCTGACCGAGGTCTGGTACGTCGAGACCGCCGAGCCCGTACGGCTGGAGCGGCTGGTGGCCCGGCACGTCGCCTTCGGCAAGGAGCCGGCCGCGGCCCGGGCCTGGATCGACTCGGTGGACGGGCCGAACGCCCGCCTGGTCACCCGCGGCCGCGCCGCCGCCGACCTGATCGTCCCGCGCTGATCAGCGCCTGCATTCCAGGGTGACGTTCTGGTCGCTGATGCCGAGCTGGCTGCCGGACGCGCACCCGTTGCCGCTGAAGGTGATCTCGCCGATCCCGCCGACCATCTCGGCCTTCGCGATCGCGTACCCGGCCGCGGGCAGCTGCTGCCGCCAGTAGTCGTAGCCGGCCTTGCCCTCGCCGACGGTGAGGGTCGTGGTGGTCGAGCCGCCGGCCAGCGAGACCGGGCCGACCTTGGTGCCGGGCGGGATCGGGAAGCCGGCCGGCAGCAGGCCGGCCTCGCCGGCGCCGGCCGCGGGCGGGCTGGTGATCGCGCCGCCGGGCACGCCCGCCGTCCGCGTCGGCGCCACCGTGGTGGGCACGGCCGCGGTCGGGCCGGCCGGCGGGGGAGCGGCGGTCGTGCTGCCGCCGTCGCCGCAGCCGGCCAGCAGGGCCGCGGCCACGGCGAGGCCGGCCAGCGCGGCCGGACGGACGAGACGCGGGGAGTCCACGGCGTCCATCCAACCCGGTCCGGCGACCGTCGGGACCGCCGGGGTCCCGGCGTCGGACGGCCGGATCGGAGACGAGGACAGGTCCGGCGACCGCCGGGGTCCCGGCGGTCCCGACGGCCGGATCGGAGACGAGGACAGGTCCGGCGAGGCCCCTATCCCCAGGTATCAGGCGCGGCGGCAGAGGAAGGCGACGTGCTCCCCGCTGACAGTGATGTCGCTGCCCGCGATGCAGCCCTTGCCGGTGAACTTGATCTCGCCGAACGCCTTCGACACGGTCGAGCCGAGGAACTTGTAGCCCGCGGCCGGCAGCTGCGTCTTCCAGAAGGCCGCGGCCCGGTCGCCGTCCGGAACCTCCAGCGGAGCGGTGATGTCGCTGGAGCGGACCGCGATCCGGCCGAGCGTGGTGCCCTCCGGCAGCGGGAAGCCGGGCGGCAGCGAGCCGAGGCCGCTGTTGCCGTTCGGGGTCGGCAGCGCGCTGTCGTCGGAGCCCTTCCCGCCACTGGCGCCGCCCTTGTCGTCGCCGGTGGCCCCGGCGGCGGAGGTGGCGGAGGCGCCCGCGGACGGGGCGTTCGACGGCGCGACCGAGACCGCGGGCCGGGGCGAGTTCAGCGAGGAGGCGGTCGGCAGCGTCGGGCTCTGCGGAGCGGCGTTCGGGTTGCCACCGCCTCCGCACCCGGAGACGGCGATTCCGGCGGCGGCGAGCACGGCGACCAGGGCAGCAGTTCGGGGCGTCATCGTCAGAGTCCTCAGCAAGTCGGAAGCTCCCCATTAGTACGGGAAGAGCCGCAGCGATGCGCTCCCTAAAAGTTGGGGGCCGCGGTTTCCGCGAACCCGGTTGCCGCCCTGGCTAGCGTCGCGTAGTGGACATCGACTTCCCGCCCGCCGACGACGTCGAGGCCGTGATCGCGCTGGTCCGGGACGAGGAATGGCCCTTCCACCCGGGCGGCGGGGACGCCGTCCGGTGGGCCGGCCCGGGCATCCGGACCTTCTGGGTGACTGCCGGCGGCGCCCGCACCGGCGTGCTGCGGCTGTACGACCTCGACGGCGGGCCGATGTTCGACCTGCGGCTGCGGGCGGCGTACCGGGGGAAGGGGATCGGGACGGCCGCGGTGCGCTGGCTGACCGACTGGGTCTTCGCCGCGCTGCCGGCGGAGAACCGCATCGAGGCGACCACCCGGGCGGACAACGAGGCGATGCAGCGGGTGCTGACCCGCTGCGGCTACACCCAGGAGGCCCGCTACCGGCAGGGCTGGCCGGTGCCGGGCGGGCCGCCGATGGACGCCCTCGGCTACGCCATCCTTCGCGGCGACCCCCGCCCGGTCCAGCCCGAGGGCACCCGAACGGGCGGTTGACGGAGGCCATCCGCGTGCCCGACCCTCGACTGGGAACGTTCCCAGTCCGTCCCAGTCCCTGGTGAGCCCGCACTGCGGGCCGGCGGCGCCAGGCAGCGTCAGGAGACCCTGCCATGCCGCTCGTTCACCGGCGAACGCCGCTCGCGATCCTCGCCGCCCTGTTGCTGCTGGTCGCGTACCTCGCGGTGACCCCGGGGCGGTCCGCCGCCGCCGGCGCGCTGCTGTCCCAGGGCAAGGCCGCGACCGCCTCGTCCGCCGAGAACGCGACGTTCCCGGCGAGCGCCGCGGTCGACGGCAACACCGGCACCCGCTGGGCCAGCGCGTTCGCCGACCCGCAGTGGGTGCAGGTCGACCTGGGCGCGACCGCGACGATCGACCAGGTCACGCTGAACTGGGAGGCCGCGTTCGCGCGCTCGTTCCAGATTCAGGTCGCCTCGTCGGCCACCGGCCCGTTCACGACGATCTTCTCCACCACCACCGGGGGCGGCGGCATCCAGACCCTGGCCGTGAGCGGGACCGGCCGGTTCGTCCGGATGAACGGGACCGCGCGCGGGACCGCGTTCGGCTACTCGCTCTGGGAGTTCCAGGTCTTCGGCACGCCCGCGGCGGCGGCCTGCGGCACGGCCAACGCGGCGCTCGGGCACCCGGCCACCGCGTCGACCGTGGAGAACGCGACGTTCCCCGCGAGCGCGGCCTTCGACGGCAACGGCACCACCCGCTGGTCCTCCGCGTTCGGCGACCCGCAGTGGGTGCAGGTCGACCTGGGCGCGACCGCGACCGTCTGCGGGGTGACGCTCACCTGGGAGGCCGCGTTCGCCCGGTCGTTCCAGATCCAGGTCGCGCCCGCCGCGACCGGTCCGTTCACGACGATCTTCTCCACCACCACCGGGGCCGGCGGGACGCAGACGCTGACCGTCAACGGCAGCGGCCGGTTCGTCCGGATGAACGGCACCGCGCGCGGGACCGCCTTCGGCTACTCGCTGTTCGAGATGGCCGTCCGGACGACCGGGGCGGTGACGCCGCCGCCGCCGCCCCCGCCGCCGCCGTCGGACGCGTTCTGGGGTGACCTCACGACCATCCCGCCGGCCGCGAACGTGCTGACGGTCAAGGTCCTCAACCGCACCAACGGCGCGTTCCCCGACAGCCAGGTGTTCTGGACGTTCAACGGGCAGACCCACTCGATCGCCGAGCAGCCCTTCCTCGACATGCCGGCGAACTCGGCCGGGCGGATGGTCTTCCACCTCGGCAGCGCGACGAGCCAGTTCACCGACTTCATCGAGTTCACCGTCGGGCCGGACGTGTTCAACGGCAACACCACCCGGGTCGACGGGTTCGGCCTGAAGCTGGCGATGCGGCTGCGCTCGCACGACGGCTCGGACCAGCAGGTCGGGGAGGACCAGGCGACGTTCGCGCAGAGCCGGGCCGCGACGTTCCAGCAGTTCGTCAACGAGGTGCCGCCGGAGTTCGACGTGCTGGCCCAGGGCGCCGGCCAGGTCCGCATCCCCTCGCCCGGCAACGACCCCTCGTTCCGGGCCGGCGGGGTCAACGCGAACTACTTCACCTCGTACGCGTCGGCGAACGGCGTCAACGCGCCGACCTCCGACATCTTCGGCTGCGCCGGCATCCTGGCCCAGGACCCGAACCGCTGCGCGGCGCTGAACCGGCACGTGATCCAGCTGCCGCAGGCGCAGTGGAACACCCCGTCGCTCTACTACGGGGCCTCGCCGGCCAACTGGTACGCCAAGTTCTGGCACGACCACGCGATCAACCACCTGGCCTACGGCTTCCCCTACGACGACGTCGCGGGCCAGTCCTCGTTCATCTCCCACGGTGACCCGCAGTACCTGCTGGTCGCCGTCGGCTGGTGACCTGAGACGGCTCCAAGAAAGACGACCGTAACCCTCGCCAACCCAACGGGGTCGTACGGGTGGGTCTGTACGACCCCGGTAAAGGAGTACACGTGTTGTTCGAACGGCAAGACAGGCAGGTCCGCACCTCATCGGTACGCCGGTTCAGAGTGGGAGCCGGTGCCCTCGTCCTGGCCATCGGCGTGATCGCGCCGGTGGCCATGCAGACCGGAGCCTCGGCGGGCGTCGCGAGGCCCGCCGCGGTGCCGGCCCCGCCCGCCGGTTTCACCACCACGTGGAGCGATGACTTCACGGGTGGGAGCGGCACCGGCCTGAACACCGGGACCTGGAAGTACGACACCGGGCCCGGCAGCAGCTTCGGCACCGGTGAGATCGAGACGATGACCGACTCCACGTCGAACGTCTTCCAGGACGGCAACGGCCACCTCGTCCTGCGCGCCAACCACGACGGCTCCGACCCGAAGACGGGCTGGACATCGGGCCGGGTCGAGACCCAGGCGGCCACCTTCGGCGCACCGGCCGGCGGTGTGGTCGAGATGGTGTCGTCCATCCAGCAGCCCGATGTCAGCACGGCCAACGGCGCCGGCTACTGGCCCGCCTTCTGGATGCTGGGCTCCACCCTGCGCACCGGCACCACCTGGCCGACCTCCGGCGAGGTCGACATCCTGGAGGACATCAACGGCCGGAGCTCGGTCTTCGGCACCCTGCACTGCGGCACCAACCCCGGCGGCCCGTGCAACGAGTCGACCGGCATCGGCAGCGGCGAGCGCGCGTGCGCCGGCTGCC